>NZ_PJAP01000503.1:0-5846 GCF_002836795.1 Shewanella sp. 11B5
AAGCCTTCACCAAACTCGCGTTTATATAGTGTCATTTTTAACTCCTGAAATGTAGTTACACATCTTATCATTGAGATACTGAACACCTGAAGTGTCCTGCTGAATCTAAATACAGCCACGCTGCTTATAGCTGGCTTGCCACTCTTTAAAGAGCTCTGTTAGTCTAACTTGATTTTGTTTACTGCCAGACGTCTTTTTGTCTTTTACTTTGGACTTGGCTTTGCCTAGGTCAACACCCGATAGCTCTTTACTGTACATCTTCGGGGTAACATGGCTGTAGTGTTGTTCAATCATGGCAATGCTGGTTCCACACTGTTTAGCTAATACTTCCATGCTGACGTTACCAGACATTAGTTGCCATGTGATGTAAGTATGACGCAGGGAGTACAACGTTCTGACACCATGTGGTGACGACTTCAAACCAATTTCCGATATCGCTTTTTCAAACGCCTTACCGAGTTCTTTGCTCGAAGTTCCATCCGCTAGTCTAAATAGCTTGTCTGAAGGTTTTCTATTAGGAAATCGTTCTCGTAATGATTGAACGCTGGAGAATATTTCATCACGGCATACGACTTCTCGGATACCTGTATGCTTGACCGTTTTGCCTTTTCTCACCGTGATATAGAAGATAATGTTGTGTTCATTGGTATCTATATTGATGTCACCCCACGTGAGGCTTTCCATCTCCGTGCCGGGGCGAATACCCGTGTTCACTGCAAATTCCATGTAGTCGAGTAGCAGTTCACGAATTTGACGGGTTTTTTCCCTAATACTGTTTTGCTCAAGTGCTAATACCGCATCGAAGGCTCTTTCATATTCCTCATGAGAGAAATGTGCTCGACGTTGCGATCCTGCACCTTTGGTCGATAGGGAAGGGACTTGTGCTGCTAACATCCATTTATGATCTACAGCTTCTTTAAATACCAACTGCATGGCTGCGTTGTGATTCAGCAGCGTTGATTTGGCAGGGACACGCTGGAATTGCTCAATACGCCACTTATCAAATTCACGCAGCTTTTCACTATCAATTGAGGTAATGTAAATACGGTCGAAGAAAGGGATATGGTACTTACGTAATACCTGAATATAGGTCCTGTAGTTAAGCGCCCCAGTTTCATTATCGAGAGCATCTTGCATGGTGCTAATCGCTTTTTCTGCTACATCGCGAAAGCGTTTTGTGCTGACCAGAATATTACGGTCAGCCATGAATTGGTATTCCATTTGAAGCCGATAGGCCATGCCGATGGCTTTCTCTTTTTCTTTCTGCTTAGTCGCTTTAGAATGCCACTTACCAGCTACTTTGATGCGGGCATACCAACGTTTGCTATTGTCTTGTAGGTAGACATATAATTCGTCGGAAATATCGTGTCTTTCGACCTGTTTGCTCATAGTCTGATTCTATAGTTTTTTGCAAAGAATTTGCAAAGTTTGTGAATTAGCAAAGTCTAATATGTAGGTCTATGAAAAATAATAACAAAAAATAACGGTTTTAGTAATATTTTTGACACGCTTTATTCAAAATCCCCTGCTTCACGGCGTGTCGGTTCGAGTCCGACCTCAGGTACCATCATTTGAAAGCCCCGTTCTTAATTGAACGGGGCTTTTTTATATCTGCGATTTATTGATTTTATTATTTCTATCAGATGGACTTATTTGTAGCCGTGTTTGTTGGACTGGTTTGTAACATGGTACCAATGTTGAGCCTTCCCGACGTCGACTCGATAGCACCTGAAACTTCTTAGCTCATCAAGATGACAAAACTCTTAATCTATTTGTTACTCAAACAAACTTAATTTTAGATCATTTCAACCACTCTTCGTTACTTAATTATTAGCGTTGTAGTGCATGCAATAAAAAGCTGACTCATAGAGTTGATTTATTTTATAAAAAAGGAAAGTAGATAGTTATGGAATTTTTACGAACAGATGATAGTTATTTTGTTAACTTACCAGGATATCCGTTTACACCTAATTACCTATTAGTGGACGATACTGAAGGAGGCCAGTTACGGATTCATTATCTTGATGAAGGAGATAAAAATGCTGAGCCAATATTATTACTGCATGGAGAGCCTTCATGGAGTTTTTTATATCGTAAAATGATCCCGATCCTTGTTGAAGCTGGTTATCGCGTTATTGTTCCAGACATTATTGGATTTGGCCGTTCAGATAAGCCAAGTAAACGTTCTGATTATACTTATCAACGTCATGTTGATTGGATGAAATCATTTGTTTTGCAACTCCAACTAAACCATATTAATCTTGTATGCCAAGATTGGGGTGGATTAATTGGCTTGCGTTTAGCTACTGAAGATACAGAACGTTACACTCGTATTGTAGCTGCAAATACGATGTTACCCACGGGTGATGAAGAAACTAATGATGCATTTATGAAGTGGTTTAACTACTCGCAAGAATCGGTTGATTTCCCTGCAGGACAAATGATAAATGGTGCATCTGTTTCTGATTTATCAGATGACGTTATTGCAGCATATGACTCCCCATTCCCTGATGAAACATACAAAACTGGTGCACGTGAATTTCCTTTGTTAGTGCCTATTACGCCTGATGATCCAGCAACACTTAAAAACCGTGCAGCATGGAAAGTTTTATCTCAGTGGAACAAGCCATTTTTGACCGCATTTAGTGACTCTGATCCTATCACTGCCGGTGGTGATAAAATGATGCAAGAAATAATACCGGGCACAAAAGGGCAAAAACACACCACTATTGTGAATGCTGGCCATTATTTACAAGAAGAGCAGGGTGAAGTATTAGCTAAAGTAATCGATAATTTTATTGCTGATAATCGTTAACGCGTCCTGTAGCCAAGTTCGATAATTGCTTAACAATAATAATGGTATCCATTATTAACATGCTTATCTTGATGGCTATATGTTCTGTAGGGGCATATAGCTGCTATTTATCATGATTAGCTTATGGTTTTATTGAACCATATTGATGTTTAATGCTAACGTTTTATCTCTATATTCAATTTCACTATTTATTCCCACCTTAACCTCTCCTTAACCCGCCCATCGGTATGCTTGCTCCATTATTGTGTAATACACAAGTTGGGAGAAATACTTGATGATGGTAAAACCGGCGCGACGACACGCAATGTTGGCACTGATTGTAGTGAGTTTGTTGGGCTGCAGCACTGTCGATAATAGCAATTACATCGACCAAGCTAGCCAAGCACAAGCAAAAACAAGCCAGCAGTTAATTGAACAGCTATTAGCCACCAAAAACACACAAGGTGTGCCGTCGCAATCGTTAGCGCGACTCACTGACTTAATCAATGTGCCTGAACTGCAAACCTTTATATCAGCCGCATTGCAAAATAATCCCAGCCTACAACAAAGTATAGTGGCGTTAAATATGGCCTATGCTCAGCACGGTATTACCTCTGCAAGCCGCTTACCATCTGTGGATGCCAGTTTTAGCGGTACTTCAACCGAAGACAGTGATGACAGTTACACTACTGATATTACCGTGAGTTGGGAGCTGGATTTATGGCAAAAAATAGCTGACAGCAGTAATGCAGCGCTAAAAGACATTGCCAGCACACAAGCCAGTTTACAGAGCGCGCAAGATTTAGTGGTGGCCAACGTAATGCGCAGTTGGTTAGACATTAGCCTTAAGCAACAACTCGTGGCGATTGAGACTCAGCGCTTAGCGGTATTAGATAACAACCAAGCCCTTATTTTAGCGCGCTATCGCGTCGGTTTAGGCAGTTTAGAAGATCTGGATAATGCCACTACCAGCGTCGCCAGTACGCAAGCAACATTAGTGGATTATCAAGAACAACTCGCACAAAGTCGCCGTAACTTAACCTTGCTAACAGGGCAGTGGACTGGCAGTGATGTCAGTGTTGATATTAGCGCCCAGTTCCCTACGGTTCTCAATCCAATCGATTCACTCGGTCAGCAAAACCTTGGGCATCGTCCAGACATTAAAACGGCATTTTACAATATCGAAGCAGAATCATTACGTACCGATGCCGCCTATAAAGCCATGTTGCCGTCGATCAGTTTGTCGGCCAGTTTGAGTGATATGGCCGAGTCGCCAAGTGATGCACTACTCACTGGACCACTATGGAGCGTACTTGAGCAGCTTTCAGCACCGCTATTTCAAGGTGGTAAGTTGAAGTCTCAAGCGGAGTTGGCACGTTTAACGACTGAGCAGCGCTATTGGGTCTACCAAGAAACCTTATTAAATGCGGTTAACGAGGTCGAAAATACGGTTGGCCAAGAGTATTCCCTCGCCAAACAACAAAAGCACTTAACCGACGCGCAGCTTAGTGCTCATCGCAGCTTTGTCAGTTATGAGCAAAAGTACCGCCAAGGCTTAGTCGATATTTTTGATTTACTGACCGTGCAACAGCAAACCTTTGATGTTGAAGCGCAACTTGTTACTACCATTTACAACCGTCTCATAAACCGAATTGATTTAGGCTTAGCGCTAGGTCTAGGAGTCTCGCATGAAGCTTAACCGTGTAAACGTCATCGTCACTGTATTGTCACTGGGCAGTATTGCCGTTGCGTTTGGCTATACCGCAGCGCAGTTACCACCTCCTGCGAATAAAAAAGCGCCTGCTGCTGAACTGTCTGTCAAAGCTGTCGCTACTAGCGCGGCGGTATCACTATTGCCGCAAGTGGGCGTTGTTGTGGTTAATGGCCAAGAATATCAAGCAGAAGTAGTTGGATTTGGTGAAGCAAGGCCGCGTTATGAGCTAACACTTAGCGCCGAAGTCAGTGGCAAAATCACACAGGTTAATCGTCAATTTGAGTCAGGTCAGGTGATCAAAAAAGGGGCTTTGTTAGGCAAAATAAACGACACCAGTTATCAACAAGCGTTAACTCAAGCACAAACCGATGTTGCTCAAGCGGAACTCGATTTATTAGAAGAACAACGCCAAGGTGAGCAAGCTAAGGCCGAATGGTTACGTTCAGGTTTATCTGGCGAGCCAGCTTCTCCCTTAGTGCTGCGCACCCCGCAATTAGCCCAAGCAACTGCGGCGCTAGATAACGCCAAACAAGCACTTAAAAAAGCGCAACAAGACGTAAGTTATACCCACATTACCGCACCGTTTGATGCGCTGGTGGTGAGCCGCGATATTCAGCCAGGCAGCTACGTGCAAACCGGCAGCCAGCTTGGCACTTTATACAGCGTGGCCGAAGTTGAAATCAGCGTACCGCTGTCTGAACTGCAATGGCAAAACCTACCTGCATTTGATAATGCACAGCTGGTTAAAGCGCCGTGGGATGTGACTTTGTTCAGCGCCGATGGTCTTCATCAATGGCAAGGCTACATTGAACGTGTCGAGCAACATTTAACTCAAACTAGCCGCCAACGTTCATTAATTGTGGTGGTCGATAACCCACTGGCACAAGCAACAGATCTGTATCCTGGCACCTTTGTTAAAGCACACATTAACGGTAAATCATTAAGCAATTTATGGCAGTTACCTTCATCGGCTATTTCACAACAAGGTGATATCTGGTTTGTTGACGCCCAAGGATTATTGGCTAAAGCACCTGCGACAGTCGCCTTTGAAAAAGACGGTTTTGTGTATGTGTCGCCCATTGTCACTGAGCAAACTAACGAGCAAATAAATCAGCCTAGTGTCATGCAAATTGTTAAACGTCCTTTAAGCAGCTTTAAAGTCGGCACTAAGGTGCTTGCTAAGGTAGAGGTGTAGCCATGTCGGGATCTCTATCTACACACAAAGGAGCAATAGCCTGGTTTGCCAGAAACTCAGTAGCGGCTAACTTATTGCTCATTGGCATGATCATCGTTGGGCTTTTTTCATTAGGCAGCTTACGCAAAGAGGCTTTTCCGAGT
>NZ_PJAP01000504.1:0-5830 GCF_002836795.1 Shewanella sp. 11B5
TAAAAGGGAACAGCCATTTCTACATCAATGCGCCTTGAATTGAAAAACCTGAGAGACTCTGAACTGACCAGATATTTAATGAGATTGGTATCATCATATGACTAAAGCAATACAATCGTCAGTTCAAGTTGGAGAACTGGCGACAGGGCAAGCATTGACCGTTCCAATATATTCATTCATGGGTAGTGAAAATTCAGCGCCGAGTGTGTATATTCAGGCCAATGTTCATGGCGCAGAAGTGCAGGGTAATGCGGTAATTTATCAACTGATGACCTTGTTGGAAGGTTATCAGGTTTTAGGTGATATTACGCTTGCACCCTTAGCCAATCCTTTAGGAATTAATCAAAAGAGTGGTGAGTTTACTTTAGGGCGTTTTGATCCCATTACAGGGGTTAATTGGAACCGCGAGTATTTTGATCACAACGTCGATATTCAAAATTGGTATGCCGAGCACCAACATTTAACCAATAGTGAACTGTTTTGCGCCTATCGTTCAATGTTGGTAAAAAATTGCCAGGCGCGTCTAACTCATTCTTTTGGGATTTCAACAGGTCATAGGTTAGCGGTAAATTTACAGGCTATGGCACACCAAGCAGACATCGTGCTTGATTTGCATACCGGCCCTAAATCATGCAAACATTTATACTGCCCCGAGTATGATATTGATGCGGCAAGATTTTTTTCGATTCCATATACATTGATTATCCCCAATAGCTTTGGCGGCGCGATGGATGAAGCGACCTTTTGCCCTTGGTGGCAATTAACCGAGTATGCGACCAGTCAAGGCCGAGAATTTTCCGTACCTGTGTCAGCATTTACCTTAGAGCTTGCAAGCCAAGAACGGATTGATTTAGCAGATGCGTTAGAGGATGCCAAAGGCATATTGGCTTATTTAAGTCACCGCGGCGTGATTGCTGAAAAAGTTAATCCAGCCAGTATGGAAAGGTTTGGGTGTTACTTGAAGGATTATAAGAAGTTTCATGCACCTAAAGCTGGCTTAATTGAATATTGTGCGAGTGTTGGCGAACCATTAACAGCTGGTAAACCTTTAGTGAACATTTTACGCATAGACTTGTATGGTTCTGAGCAGGCTTACCAAGCCATTAGTTTACCCATGGATTGCGTGCCTATTTTGCACTTTGCTTCAGCATCGGTACTTCAAGGAACGGAGTTGTATAAGGTGATGACTAATGTGTTTCCATTACAACCTAGTTGATTAATAGCTTTGGCTAAGTAAAACAAAAACGCCTGCAATTGCAGGCGTTTTTGTAGATGTGTAAATTACAATTAACTGCCTAAAATCTGCAGCGGAATCGCTAACATTTCGTCGCCAGAAGCAGCAAAATACCAAATAATACCCACTAAACTTGCTACCGTGAGCAAATACCATACTGTAGAGAAAATTTGCCCGTAACGATCTAGCGGCAATAAATGACTTTGATGACGACCGCGCCATTCAAATACAATTTCTACACTGCCGATCAGTAACAAAAAGCCAAGTAAGGCTAGCCCTAAGCTATAGCTAATGAACACACCGATAGCGGCACCAGCAATACAAGCAACTAGACCGACAACACTATTCATCGAAAAGCTGATACTTTTTAAAATATGCCCGCCATCGAGAGGTAAAATGGGCAGTAAATTAAACAGATTTAGCAGTGCATTGAATGCCGCTAACCCAGCAAAGAATACGTTACCGGTTAGCCAATAAAGTCCTAGTGAGATAATCGATAAAATGAGTCCAAAAGTGGGGCCCATAATCGAAATATACACATCTTGCCAGCGGGTGTTGATGCGTTCATCACTTAGCGCTAAGCCGCCAACAAAAGGGATTAAATAGATCCCTTTGGTTTTCATGCCGAAATGTTTCATCGCTCGAATATGACCATATTCATGAAATACTAAGCAACCGATGAGAGCTAAGGCAAATTCAAATGAAAATAACCAAGAATAGGCCGCTACACTGGCTCCAGCAAAAAGGACCTTAACCACCTTGGCACTTTTTAGTAGCTTAAAACCTAATGATGCCAGCCCAACAACACTGAGCTTTTGATTTTTTACTGCTGCAATTTCAGGTGTTTGACGCTCAATATCTTCAACGGTGCGTTGGCCTTGGGTTATGGATTCATCATCTATTAATAAACAATAATCCAGTTGAAATGGTTGCCAGTTAACATCGATTTCTAATCGTACCGGTAGTGAACCAATATTGGGGTTAACGGGGTTGTCGTTGTTGATATTTGTTTCAGTCGGTACCGATGTTTGAGTAGTCAGTTCAAATGAATGGATATGAAAGGCTTGGTCACTAGCGCTTGCAGACTTTTGCGATACCAGTTGATTATCCCAATAAAGTTGCTGCCAACCCGCAATCGAGCCTTCGAGTCGCAGACGTTTACCTAGACATTCAATATTTAGTAATTCCATTAAGGATTCTCAGGGTTTATGGACGGTGAGCATGGGGGCATTTTGCCAGAGCTATGTGTGTTGCTCAATGGGTTCGTCAATTATATTCGTTAATCATTAGCTTGGCTTTATGATTGAGTTCAGGTTAAGTATTAAACATGAGCCCGTTGTTAGTCAGTTAAAGGTAGGTAATGCTAAAAGGAAGTATTATGTAAATTTTCAGACTGAATACGTTGCTAATAAAGCTGTTCTAATTCAGCCACAGTCGCAATGCCTTGCTCAATGGTGGTAAAGACTATTTTTGCACTGCAGCAATGCCCTTGAAACTGACCATATTGGCGCACAAGGGGTAGTAACTGTAACACGCTCATATCTTGACTCAGTTTAACCAGTGCAGGCAGTTCTGCCACGGAGGGATCCTGGGGTGGATGTTTTTGGATGCTATACACATGGCCAGCATTGTCGATAAGTTTATCTTCGGCGTGTACAGTAAATTGGTAGGCACAAATAAAGCCCAACCAATCCTGATAGTTAACCAGATACATGAGCTCATCATCTTGATCAAACTGCAGTATGGCTGGCCAATTTATTTGTTGCATAGTTACCTGTTTATCCACATTTGATTTACCTAATCCACTAATAGCTAGCGATTACTGTAATCGAATGATACTTCTTGATTGACGTTTTTTACAATACACGGACCATGTTCACGTTGGCTGCGATTAAATGCAGCACCTATATGAATTTCGACGTTGGTAAAAATATGTTTTTCAGCTTTGATGACGTAATTATTATAGTAGCCTTCAACTTCGTTAAGATGTTGAGTGTATTCTACTTCTTCTTTAATGCGTTCTTCTGCCATTTGATTTTTTTGATCGAGCATCATTTTGACTTGCTCAATCATGCCGGCATCGCTTTGCCATTCGGTTTTGGGCGGTAATTTACGTAATCTTGCTTCAATTTCTAAGCCCGCAACAACCATGCCTTTAATGCTGTCATCTAATTCTTTAAGCTCTTGCTTTAATTCACCTTGATGCATGGCACAAAACAGCTCAGTTTTGGTGCCGGCAGTCGCTCCAAATGCAATGGCTCTAATGCCTTTTGCTGCAGTAGCAATACCGCCGACTAAGTCGCCACGTCTTCCTTGTGGATCACTCACGGTTATAGTGTCACCTGATGTTGAGTTACTGTGAAGTAACTGCTTGGTGACCAGAATATTACCGAGAGCCTCTAAATGGGAATACTGCACAAACTGGGCACAAATTTGTCCGGTAGCTTTTATTTTGGTGCTGAGTTCGTGCTCTTTAATTAAACGGCCAATAACACCTTTGCTGACAATGACATCACCTTGAGCTTCAATAGAAGCAGACTCAACAAAGCCCATCACGGTCACGTCACCGCTAGCTTTTACTTCCATACCTTCGTGTACATCGCCGGTGATTAAAACACTGCCTTTAAAATTAACGTGACCATAGCGCACGTCTACATCTTTAATTTGCAGCATATCGTCAACTTGCATACCGTTGCGATTTTCAACCGGTTGACCTGACACTGTTGCGATGAGTTTATGTTGATCTTTAGGGTGTAAGCTGGTGCCTGTGCCAGGTTCCATTGGTTTATCTTTACCTGGAATTTGTTGCAGTACATCGCCGTGAACATTAAAACCAGGGGTACCGATGGTTGAAGGGTTTTTAACCATCAAGACATCGTTGGGCTTAACGGTAATCAATGCGCCTAAATTACGCATATCGACTGAGCCATCTTCACGTTCTTGTGGTTGTAATAAGCGCTCACGAGCTAAAGCAACTTTACGGGTTAATATCGCATTTTCGCCGTTAACGGCCGCTTTGCCGCAGGCGATGATGCCTTCACAGCTTTCTCCTGGTGGCAATATCGACAAACGTTGCATGAGTGCCATGATTTTAGGTTTACTCAATCCCATTTTTATTTTTTGATTTTTAAGGGTATTAAGCACATCTGGTAGGGTGATATCTTTGCCGCCCCAAGCAGAAGTGATTTTCATGCTGGCTTGCATTTTATCGTCGCTGACACTGATATTCACTACACCGTCTTTGCGCTCTGCAATGGCGAAAAATAGTTCGTGATCCCCAGGGTTTTGACCGCAAAGGGCATTAACTTCCGCTACAGCTTTAGTAATTGCTGGGGTAATAGGAAAAAGCATAGCAAAAGCAGCCTGTGTGAGTAAGGCGTTGATATCCTCTTCTGACACAGGGCCGTGAGTATTGGGAATTATACGTAATTCCACTTTATTTTTATCTGCACTTAGTGCGACGAGTGAAGGCTCTAGCATAACATCCTTTGTTTTTATTTTTATATCAGGTCATAAGAGGCAAATAGAATACCAACGAAATGAATCCGAAAATGTGCGTTATTTTGCCTTTGAGCCAATTTAGCTGATATTAATCTGCATTTCCAGCAGTAAGCTAGCTTTGTCGCTTATAAGTGAAGCTGAGTCGCGTTGTTGGAATTATCGTTGATGGAGATACAATTTATACTTATTGTTTTCTGCTACCACATTCACTTTGCCAAAATGCGTCGCTATAGTCTCTGAATAAGGTAAATGACGATTTGCGACAATTTGCCATATGCCATTTGATGTTAGCCTAATGGCACTTTGCTGGACAAATTGTGTAGCAATATCTGTCGTGCTGGTTAACCCATCATGAAACGGCGGGTTGGAGATAATGCCATCGAACTTGCCTGTGATTTGATTAAATCCATCAGAAGGATAGACCTTTGCTTGCATACTATTGGCTGCTAGGGTTAATTCACATGAGAGTAACGCCATTGCATTGATATCAATGCACTCAATGGTTAACTCTGGATTGGCTTTTAGCAGCGCAGCTGTAATGACCCCAGCACCACAACCAAAATCGAGTACTCTGCCGCGTAAGTTATCCGGTAAATGTGACAGCAGTAAATCGGTACCCTGATCAAGACGTTTCTCGCTGAAAACACCGACAGCATTACAAATTTGCAGTGTTCCCTGTGGAGTCTCTAGTGAATATTGGCTTACCCAATCTCTTATCGATAGCGTTGGTGCTGCTTGGATTAAATAACTGACATATACCAAGCAGTGGCGGGCATTATCTTGTTTGATTGGCTGCGAATAATAATCAGGTGTGAGTTTTGCAATCGATTTAATCCCACCTTTATTTTCACCCACAATGATCAATTGGCCGTCAACATTCAAATGCTGTGCAGCCAGTTGCAGTAAATAACCCATTAACGGTTTTGCTTTGGGAAAGTAAATAATGACGCTATCAAATTTTGTATCAGCTAATGACTCTGGCAGTTGATGACCAAAATAGCTTTGTAATTTTTCATTGGCGCAAGAGGACAATGTGAGGTGATGATTATAATCTAGCGCTAGGGCGGTGACATTATCGGCAAACTCAAGACATTG
>NZ_PJAP01000505.1:0-5806 GCF_002836795.1 Shewanella sp. 11B5
GTGTTGCGCTGGCAATTTCAGTTGCGCTTTTGTGTTTTCCCTCAAATGCAATGGCGGCTGATTCTGACAAAATCATCGAACTAGAGCGGCGATTAGATGCCCTTGAAAAAGAGTTAATTGAAGCAAAGGATGCGGCAAATAAAGTAGACCGAATTAAGTTTTCAAAAAGCAGTCCAACCCCAGAATTAATATCTAAAGATGGCAGTTCTACCCTTGAATTTACCGGTCGTTTTCAAGCTGATTATGTCAGTGCTGATGAACTGTACACGGGTAACAAATTCACTTATGAAGATAAATTTAACGATGCTAGCTTACGTCGTATCCGTTTTGGTATTGAAGGTTATTTTTCAAATGTATGGAAATATGCTCTCGAATTTGATTTTGACGGTGACTCGGACGTTGAAATAAAAGATGCCAATGTGAGCTATAGAGGCTGGGACAATAATGAGTTAACCATTGGCTTTCAAAAATTTGGCTTTGGATTAGAAGCGACCGGAAGCTCAAAAAACTTGGCGTTTTTAGAGCGAGCATCAACGGATACATTCTCTCCAGAGCGAGGCATCGGTATTGAGTGGGGTTATATTGCCAACTATTATAATTTCAAAATTGGTTATGGTATGAATGCCGGATTCGACGATGACGACCAAAATTTCCAACAAGATATTTTCAATGCAAGATTCACCGCAGCCCCCATCAATAATAATGTCCACCTGTTACATTTAGGCGCAAGTGCGCTTTACACCTTAAACAATGATGAAGTATTAGAAACACGTTACCGTGCTCGCCCAAGCAGTAAGCCAGCAGGTCGAATTATCGACACTGGCAAATTTGATGCAGACTCAACCCAACATTATGGTATTGAAGCGGCTTATCAACGTAATAATCTACTATTGCAAGCCGAGTACATGATCGCAAAAGCTGACCAAGTCGATGACCCAACAATTACTGTCGATAGCTATTATGCTCAAGCCGTGTACACCTTAACCGGTGAAAGCTGGCAATACAGTAACAAAAAAGGCACCTTTAAAGCGATCAGCCCTGCAAGTGCCATTTCTGCTGGAGGTTACGGAGCTTGGGAACTTGCAGTTAGGTATGACCACGCAAACTTTGATGATACTGACTCAGATATTATCGGCGGCAAAAAAACAGACTATATCCTAGGTGTAAATTGGTATTTAGAAAATAACCTAAAAACTCAACTTAACTATGTCCATACCAAAGCAGATTATAAAGAAGCTTATGTCGACATTGATGGTGTCACGCGATACGACCAAGATGGAAATATCATCCAAGCTCGTGTGCAGTTTGCTTTTTAGGAGATAGTGAAAATGAAAACTCATTTACTTGTTATCGGCTTAGTTAGTTTATGCCTCCATAGCGGTGCTTATGCACTTTCACCAAACCAATTTACGTCTTTGGAATACCACGTCAATACTGGAGTAGCTAGCACATTACCTTATGCTGCAGATCAACTGACGCCTGATTTTACAAATGCATTTAGTTTTATCACTCTCGAAGAGGAATTAAGCATAAAACTGGTCACATTTATTGATACGCCCAATCGTGATTTTAATGCTAAACACATTAATATTCGAGTTAGAGAAAATGTGACTACACCACGTAAAAGCAAAATCACCATAAAATTACGTGCCGATAACCCTCAAGCGTTCGGCGAACTGAGTGGTTACAAAAAGGCTGAAGTCGACTATACCGAGGGTAATGCAGCTTATAGCGTCAGTTACGATCTGCCCTATTCTCCCAATGACATCGACATACAGCACGTTAATATCGCTACGGTATTTGACATCATAAAACGCAATCAAGCGATGTGGGACATTGTCAGTGATATATACAATCAACATAAGCAAGATTTGATTCAAACCGTGGTGATGCGAACTCATGGTTGGGACGGATTTGTTAAAGATAAGCGTTTTAACGATGTTGAAATGGAGTTCCAAATTTGGACCCCTTACTACCGTAAACCTCGGATAACTTTCGCTGAGTTTTCATTTAAAGGTAGCGATGGTGATAAAGCGCGGCTGGATGAAGCATATCAATATATTAATCAACAAGTTAAAGCTGTTGGGTTTGATTCTAGCCATCAGGGGTCTAAAACTAACTCTACTTTCACCATTACAGAAGCATTTAATCAATAGCGTTCCTCTGTAGGTCAAATAACGAATCCGTTCATTTGACCTACGTTTCGGCTTCCTTCCCATACTGTTAAGGAGATGCCAATGTTTGGTTTTTCTCGAATCACCACACTTCTCTCGCAAAGTCGCTCGACTGAAACTAAGGTCTATTTATTTTTTGACCAAGTCACATTGTCACATCATAAATCAGTGCAAATGTGGAAAAGTTACTTCGCATATGGCCCCAGAAGCCCTGAATTTGAGCATACGCTAAATGAACTGCAGTCAATTGAGCATCAAGCTGATTTATTGAAAAGAGAAATCGAGCAGATTCTCTATCTTAAAACCCTGATCCCAGACTTACGATCTGATGTGGCTTCATTAATAAACCTTGCCGATCGGCTTATCAATAAGCAGGACATCATAGGGTTACACCTAAAAATTGAGCAACCGATTATTCCGCCAGAAATTGAAGAGGATCTGTTCAGGTTATTGAAGGCGGTAGGTGAAACCATCGATCACACCGTGTTATGCGCTCGCAGTTTTTTTACCGATTTACAACGGGTACAGGAATACCACACAAAGGTTATCGCTTTTGAAAGCGAAGCCGACCGGCTCTGTACCAAAACAAAAATAAACCTATTTGACACTGACTTAGACCTCATCAATAAAGTTCAGCTACGATATTTTATTGACCGTATTGACGAAGTTGCCAATTTATCTGAAGACATCTGTGATCGTATTGCAATCTTCACTCTGAAACGTGCGCAATAAGGAACGGATGCATGGATATTGCAATTTGGATTTTTCTTTCAAGTGGCTTGTTTCTTGGTTGGTCATTAGGCGCTAATGATGCTGCCAATGTTTTTGGCACTGCGGTTGGGGCCAAAATGCTCAAATTTTCAACTGCGGCGATTATTTGTTCCATTATGCTTATTTTAGGCTCGGTCATTAGTGGCGCGGGGGCATCTCATACGTTGGGCGCATTAGGCAAAGTATCGGCCATGGGTGGTGCATTTACTGTCGCACTGTCCGCTGCAACAACTGTGTATTTTATGACAAAATCCGGATTGCCGGTATCAACTAGCCAAGCCATTGTTGGCGCCATTATTGGTTGGAATTTATTTAGCGACATGGCAACAGACTCAAGCGTACTTACAAAAATTTTAACCACTTGGGTTCTGTGCCCTATTCTTGCCGCAGTGGTGGCGATTATCTTGTATAAGTGTGTCACATTTTTGCTGCACACACTCAGGCCAGGACTATTTCAACTAGATAATTGGACTCGCATTGGATTAATTTTTGCGGGGGCGTTTGGTTCATACAGTTTAGGCGCAAATAATATTGCGAATGTGATGGGGGTGTTTGTTCCGAGTACGCCGCTAGATCCACTGCATATTGCAGGGGTAGAATTTAGCGCTTCAATGCAATTATTTTTTATTGGGGCGATTGCGATTAGTGTTGGTGTATTCACCTACTCTAAAAAAGTCATGCTCACTGTGGGAGATAATTTAATCACCATGACCCCAATCAGCGCTTGGGTTGTTGTTATGGCTCACTCAACTGTGCTGTTCATCTTTTCCTCGCAATCACTTTCAGATGCGTTTACCAATATAGGCTTACCTTCTATTCCACTTGTTCCAGTTTCAAGTTCGCAAGCCCTTATTGGGGCGGTCATTGGCATTGCCATATTAAAACGTTTACCAGTGCAATTGGGGGTATTACTTAAAATTTTAATGGGTTGGGTTGTAACACCCATTATGTCGGCTATCTCGTGTTTCATCGGTCTGTTTATTGTGCAAAACCTGTTTAATCAAGTCGTGGTGTAACTCTATTAAGCCAGCAAAGCTTAGTCCTATAGTCTAGTTAACCTATCGAACTTAACCTATCGCTTAATATATCGTTTAATATTAATCACTTAACATATAATCGTTAACATAGGGTGCCGGTTTGATCGATAGGCATAATCCAGTAGCGACAAGGATTATGCTTGCAGACTAACGCGAGCGCTTCAAGAAGTGCCGTCTGCTGAGCTTGAGGGTGCATAATTTCAAACTTGTAAAATTCCCTATAGCCCTCGACTTGCTCCTTGATATTGAAATGACTGTGTTCGCGACTAAATCCACAGATATCACCGAGGCTAAAGCCTGACAAAAAATCCAGTTCAATCAAGGTATCAACGATGTCATCCTTAACATCATTTTGGGCAATCAACACTAAGAGTTGCTCTGTGCTCATTTACGTTTCTCCAGCCAGAAATACAAAATTGGCAGCAAGTAAAGCGTGGTAATCGTTGAGGTAAGTAAACCACCGATAACCACTATGGCTAACGGTTTTTGAATTTCAGCGCCAGGGCCTGTGGCAAACACCAGTGGCATAAGGCCAAACATCGCCGTGGTGGCCGTCATTAAAATAGGTCGTAAACGACGTACGGCGCCTTGTTCAATTCTTTCCAAAAGGCTACTGAACATATGCTTAGTTTGCTCGTAATAGCTCACCATCACGACACCGTTAAGCACGGCAACACCTAGCAGAGCGATGAAACCTACTGATGCAGGTACAGATAAATACTCACCCGACAGATATAAACTGACGATACCGCCCATCATGGCAAAAGGCACGTTGGCGAGGATCAACCCAGCTTTGGCGAGTGAGCCAAACGTAGTAAATAAAATCAACGTGATGAGCGCTATGGCAATAGGAATAACCAGCAGCAGATTGTTAGTAGCACGTTGTTGATTTTCAAACTCACCACCAAAATTGACGCTATAACCACTGGGTAATTGAACCTCATTAGTAATTTTTGCATTCAGTTCTTCAACAAATCCAACAATGTCACGGCCATTAACATTGGTCGTAATAACAGAGAAACGATTGCCTTGTTCACGCTCAATAAGAATGGGACCTTTTTTGTAACTTAGCTTGGCCACATCAGTAACCCGTTTAAGGCTATGATCAGGCATCACTAACAATTGGTTTTGCAGCTCATTAATACTGCTTAAGCTGCTTGGGTTACTGGCAATCAGCACTGGGGTACGTTTTTTGCCTTGTAACACTTCGGTCACTATCACGCCTTCGAGTTGGCTCTTGAGATAACGGGCAAACTCCATGGTACTCATACCAAAGCCTCGTGCTATTTCATTATCTAGGGTGAGGTTAATAAAGGAGCTACCTTCAATCATCGACATTTTCACGTCGACACTCCCTTGAGTGGTATTCACAAGCTGCTGAATTTGACTGGTCAAGTTGCCTAACGTCTCAATATCGTTACCAAAGACTTTTATCGCGACATCACCAATGCTGCCTGTCAGCATTTCGGATACTCTCATTTGAATGGGTTGAGTAAAGTTAAAGTTAACCCCTGGATAGTCCACGAGTACGGCTCTAATCGCTTCTATCAGTTGTTGTTTATTGGCAAAACGCCACTCGCTACGAGGGATAAGCTCCAAAAAAACATCGGTTTCGTTTAGCCCCATTGGGTCTAAGCCAATTTCATCGGCGCCAGTACGCGCCACGATTTGTTTTATTTCAGGTACTTGTGCCAACAGAGTTTGTTCAATTTGCTTATCAATGGCAATCGATGCATTCAGAGAAATCGACGGTGACTTCTCTAACTGTAAAATAATGTCTCCTTCATCTAACGTCGGCATGAAGGTTTTACCAACAACACTAAA
>NZ_PJAP01000506.1:0-5805 GCF_002836795.1 Shewanella sp. 11B5
TTCAACGGTACAAGCCGATTTAGTGGCGGCACAAAATGCGTGGAAGTCGGCTCGTCAACCTTGGGAACAAGGGGAGTCGCATATCTTTGGCCCAGTAGACTCATTGAGTATCGACCCGCATTTAGACAGCTGGCCGTTAAACACCACTGACTTACAAACCCAGTTAGCCAACAGTAATGGTTTTGATGCCGACACCATTAAAGGTTGGAATGATGACGTTCAAGGTTTTCATACAATGGAATATCTGTTGTTTGGCGATGGTGTTAACAGCAACACAAAGTTGATTGCAGATCTTAGCACCAAAGAACGTGAGTATTTAATCGCCTTAGCGGAAGTGTTCCGCGATTACACCACTCAATTAGACGATGCTTGGCAAGTGAGCCATAACCCACAAGATGCTAACGCCAAACCTTATGCCGAGTTGCTTAAAACTCCTGGCGATGCAACTAACACTATTTACTCTTCTCAGTTGGCGGTTATTGAAGAATTGATCAACGGCATGATTGGTATTGTCGATGAAGTGGGTAACGGTAAAATTGCCGATCCATTCGGAGAGTCATTAACTACGGCAGACACCTCTAAGGTGGAGTCGCAGTATTCGTGGAACTCACTAACCGACTTTTCAAATAACATCATTGGTGTACGTAACGTTTATCAAGGTGAGTTTACGGGTGGTGCCGATAAGCAAGGTTTAATTGATTTTGTGACAGCAGCTGATGCGACTTTAGCTACGCGTGTCGCCAGCGAAATTGATGATGCCATTTTAAAAATCCAAGCCATTTCGGGTAGTACTAGCATGCCGTTCCGCCAAGCGATTCTCGATGCTGATGGCCGTGCTAGAACCCAAGTCGCCGTGGATGCATTAACAAAGTTACAAACGACGCTGCAGTCAGATGTGCTGCCTTTATTATCTGATTGGAACTCATAATTTAGCTGTTACCGTCTCAATAAGGCCATGGAACGACCTTATTGAGAGGGTAAGTGTGACCAAAAAAATAGAGACTCAACTCATAACAAGGTCGCATTACTGCCAAATAAACTCAATTTTTAGTGTGAATGTGTGAGACAAAGATGAACAAATTATTACGACAACCATATTGGTTTGTAGCATTACTGGGGCTTAGCCTTAGTGCTTGTGGTGGCAGCGGCGATGATGAAACCTCGCCAGATCCCATTGATCCGGTAGTGACTTATCCTAGCTATACCTCAATTGTTGCTTTAGGTGGTGACACCACGACATTCGATGCCAGTAACTCTGGCCATGGCTTTTCAACGCCATCGTTAAATTTAACGGCAGATGAACTCGCGTTACATTTACGAGGTGATACCAACTTTGAAGTCTCGTTTACTACAGCGCCGAATGATCAACACCCTGAGCTTGATGGTTTAGGCCCTGTATTTAATAACGCTGACTGTAATTCTTGCCATCAACGCGATGGTCGAAATTCCACTCCCTTTTTGGCCGCAGATGAAACTCGGGTAAAACTTGGTTCGGCAGCGGGTATTTTCTTACGTATCAGCAAAGCTCCTGCTGAACCTTGTACGGTAGGAACTGCAGATAATAATTACTGTGCGCCGATTAAAGTGCCAGATTTTGGTGACCAGCTATTTCATCGCGGAGTGTTAAAAGCGCGCCCTGATTGGCAAGACAATGCATTTGTTGGTCAAGCCGATGTGTATTTGTCTTATGAGCGCCATGATGAAGTGTATGCAGATGGACGTACCATTAGTTTGAAGAAGCCGATTTTTGCGGTCGAAAATCCATATGATGCACCAGGCGAAACCAAACAAAGTGCCAATATAACTTCAAATCTATTACAAGATGATGTGTTAATGGGTTGGCGTAACGGCATGCCTGTGTTTGGTTTAGGGTTGCTAGAAGCAATACCTGAGGCAAGCATTCTCGCCAATGTTGATGCTGATGACAGTAACAAAGATGATATTTCTGGACGGGCTAATTGGGTATTTGATGCCATAAAAGCACAAAATGGTGACAGTACACCCGTGTCTTTAGGTCGCTTTGGTTGGAAAGCGAATACTCCAAGTGTGCGAGTACAATCATTAGGTGCATTACGTGGCGACATTGGTATTACTAACCCGTTATTTCCTGATGAAAGTATTGTTGGCACCAGCTTACATGATTCATATTTAACACGAACTGGGTTTGTTGATACTGGTGAAGATGTTAATGGTGCGCCTGAGGCCAGTGCAGAGTTCAGTGACTCAGTGGTATTTTATGCCGAAACATTAGCGGTGCCAGCCAGACGTAACGTTGATAAAACGGCAGTGCGTGAAGGTGCTCGGTTATTTGAGCAACTCAATTGCAGCAGTTGTCATACGCCGTCGTTTGTGACCAAAACTTCAGGTGATATTGGCGGATTACCGATGAGCGAAAGCTTAAAAGGCCAAACTATTTATCCCTTTAGTGACATGTTGTTGCACGATATGGGTGAAGGACTGGCAGATGGTCGTCCAGACTTTTTAGCCGACGGTAATGAATGGCGTACTCGACCATTGTGGGGCATAGGCTTAACCCAAACGGTTAATCCACAAGCCGGATTTTTACATGACGGCCGCGCAGCAACCTTGGAAGAAGCCATTTTGTGGCATGACGGAGAATCTAAAACGTCTAAGCAAGACTTTATGGCCTTAACTCAAACAGAGCGTGATCAGGTAATCGCCTTTTTACAGTCGTTATAAATTGCTGTAAAGCTCAAATACCTTAGAGTCTGTAGATCTTTCAAGGTTTTTTTGCAGCGAAATGTTGGTCATTACTTAAACATGAGCTACAAGACAGAGGCTTTATAGGGGAGTTATTCTACATTAAGAGCTGATAACGCAGTAGAAATGACCAACAAACGCTGCCCGAAGGGTTCGGCTAAAAACGTTTTACTCTTTGTTGAGCGAATTTTGCTTAGATTGCTAGGCAGCAATCCACTCGCCTCGATTAAAACGTTTTTATCTCGAACAAAATTTAACCAGAAAAGTTCAACAGACCCTAGACATTTATGCCTAGGGTATTTTTTTGCGCGGTAGTTCACATTGCATTACGGTAGTTCATATTGCGGTAATTGTGGATGATGATGACGTGATCTGTTTCATGTAAATTTTCGCGCCAGTGGTCTAAGATACTGTATTACTTTTAAATGATTTCATTCGAGGTCAGCATGAGCCAAATTTTACTGATCCATTCAAGTGTCCATGGTTACACTCAAAAAATATGTGAATATTTACAGCGTCAACTGGTTGAGCAAGGCGAGCTGGTCACGGTAGCACCCTTAGCGGAAGCTCCCGATTTAGCCCTATTTGATAAAGTGTACATTGGCGCCAGCATTCGTCATGGCAAACATCGCCCAGCCCTGTATCAATTTATTGAAGATCATCGTGCGGAATTGGACAGCAAACCCAGTGGTTTTTTCTCGGTGAGTTTAGTGGCGCGCAAACCCAATAAAAACACGCCTAAAACTAACAGCTATATGCAACAGTTTTTAAGTCAAAGCCCTTGGCAGCCAACGTTATTACAGGTGTTTGGTGGTAATTTAGATTACCAAGGTTATGGTGCCATGGATCGGAACATTATTCGGTTTATTATGTGGCTAACCAAAGGGCCGACAGACCCTAATACCAAAGTTGAGTTTACCGATTGGCAAAAAGTTGATGAGTTTGCTCAGCAAATAATAGAGGCATAATTAATGGTATTAAAGCCGTTATGGCAGCGTATTGAAGCAGTATTGCATCCATTGATGATATTGATGTCGTTGTTATTAATTTGCACCAGCCCATGGATATTAATTGGACGTCAATTAAGTCCTCGCGCCAGTGTTTGGGATGTATTTCATGTTTATGGTGGCTTGTTTACCGCACTGTTAGCATTGATGTTTGCTTATAAAGTGTGTGCGGCCGGGCAGTGGCGTCAGTTTTTTCCTTGGCTTACCTTTGAATTAAAACCATTACTTGCAGATGTGCGAGGGTTAATGCACGGTCAATTACCACACTCTGGGGGTAAAGGCTTAATCAGTGTCATTGAAGGTGTTGGGGTTATTTTGTTGCTGCTGGTGGTGGTTAGCGGAGCTGGTTGGTACATAGCAGACCCTAGTAATGCATTAGCATGGCGCGGCTATCATATTGTGTTTGCTCAGGGGTTTATTGGCTTTATTGTGGTGCATTGTTTATTGGCTCTTTTACATCTTCGCGATTTTTTTAATTAACTATAACCTTAACGGTTTACTCGCAAATCGGCATTGTCATCAGCATTGTCACCAGAAGAATGGCTTAGTTCAAATCGACTCGTTATTGGGCATTCAATTGCTGAAACCAATTTAACGTAAACTGAATAAAACTGCTTAGCCTTGCTGATTGCTGTACCAACTGTGGGTGAATTAAATAGGCGGTCGATGCGTTCATGGTTTCTGTGGTTAAAATGGCTTGTAATGTGCCTGCTTGTATTTCTTTATCGACTAAATACTCTGGCCCGACAATAATCCCTCGACCCAATAATGCCAACTGTTTAAGCATATGATTATCGTTAACACTCAAGCAGCTATTGATTAATATCGGCTGAGCATTGAAGGTCCAGTGAGTTTGTTCTGTTGCGGTTAAGCATTGGTGATGGTGCAAATCCTCAATCGAATTAGGTGTGCCGTGTTGTTGAAGATAAGCTGGGGCCGCACAACAGATTTGCTGATAATCAAATAGCTTTTTAGCGACCATGTTTTGCGGTGGTGTTGCGGTAGCCCTAAATGCGAGATCAAAATCGTTACGGGTTAAGTCGTGCAGGGTATAGCTGCAATCAATACTAAAATGTACCTGCGGATGTAATTGAGTAAACTCATGGCAAATATTAAGCAAATGTCGTTGAGTTAGTTGGCTAGGCGCTGTAATGCTTATCCGCCCTGAGATATCGTCGTTGTCGTGACGAATTCTTTTGTCTAGCATGAGTAAGTCGGCTTTTACTTGTCCCATGCTCGATAAAATCATCTCACCTTGTGGCGTTAACCTTACACTGCGTGTTGTGCGTATGAGTAATGGCCGGCCTACTTCTTTTTCGAGTTGCCTAATCTGTTCAGATAAATATCCTCTCGATATCCCTAACGAGGCAGCCGCTTCGGTAAAGCTAAGTTGTTTGGCGACTTCGCTGAATAAGAATAATCGCTCAAATTTTTTGTGTTCACGGCTCATGATTATAACCATCAATAATATTTTATAGAGAACTGTAATCTGTTATTGGTAGATATACCAAATAATGATTTTGGTTTTTACGGTTCATTTTTATGCAGGATCCAATACACTCATATTTATTACCATTATAAAAAGAGCATCAATATGACGGGTTTACCCTTAACAGAATTTTTACCCAACGTTAGCCCTATCGTTTATGGCTGTATGGGGCTGGGTGGTGGTTGGAATAACAATGCCATTACTAAAGCGGATATTCAGCAAGTCCATGAGGTCATTGATACTGCGCTGGATAACCAAATAAACTATTTTGATCACGCAGATATTTATACTTTTGGTAAAGCTGAATCAGTTTTTGGCAAAGTATTGGCTCAGCGCCCTGAGTTGCGTGAAAAAATGTACCTGCAAACCAAGTGCGGTATTCGATTTGAAGACAGCAAGGGCCCTAAGCGTTACGACTTATCAGCAGAGTGGATTAAGTATTCTGTTGATAACAGCCTCAAGCAACTCAATGCCGAATACCTTGATGTATTAGTGCTTCATCGCCCCGATCCGTTAATGCAGCCAGCAGAAATTTCCGAAACATTTCAACAGCTAAAAGCTGCTGGTAAGGTGCGTTTTCTGGGTGTT
>NZ_PJAP01000507.1:0-5805 GCF_002836795.1 Shewanella sp. 11B5
TCAATGTGATGCGAAATTTAGGTGGGGCTTTTGGTATCGCGCTGGTTGCAACCTTAACTGATAATTTAGCCCGAGTTCATTTGGCCCATATTAAAGAAACGTTGCCGGCTGTCAGCTCCCAAGCTTACAACTATATTCAGCATACCAGTTCGATATTGCAAACTGCGGGTTCTGATGCGGTGAGTGCTAACTCACAAGCCTATGCTTTACTTGCTAAAAATATGTCACAACAAGCATATATACAAGCCTATAATGATGTGTTTTTTATTATGGCATGTTTTCTATTTATTGCGGTTGTGGCGGTTTTATTGATCCGTAAACCTGCGGCGAAAAGTGATACAGATCAACCTAATGAAATGCATTAATCATGTTATTATTATCTTAATTGATAGCAATAAATTAAGGTGAGAGATGACATTAACATGGCTAGATGTTGGTTTTACTGAACTGTCTTTAGAGCAGCTTTATGGGTTAATGCAATTGCGTGTAGATGTATTTGTGGTTGAGCAAAATTGTCCTTATCCTGAATTAGATGGTAAAGATAAACACCCGCAAGCAAGACACTTACTTGGGCTAAATGACCAAGGTGAGCTCCTTGCTTATAGTCGCATATTAGCCCCAAATGTTAGTTATCCTCAAGCCAGTATTGGCCGTGTTGCCGTTGCTAAATCGGCTCGTGGTCAAGGAGTGGCGAATCAATTAATGCAAGGTGCCATTGCTATTGCAAAACAGCATTGGCCAAATGACAATATTCAGATTGGGGCGCAAGATTATTTACGCCAATTTTATCAACAACATGGGTTTGTAGTTAATTCAGATGTATACCTTGAAGACGGTATAGAGCATCTTGATATGTTGTTAATCTATAATAGCTAATTGGTATGAATAGCGTTGGGTTCAGAGATAGCATAATCAACTTTGAGTTGAGTCGTTATTTATCTGGGTTCGGGTAGGTCTTATTAAGGAAAAACGATGTCAGATTATGTAATTAATACCCAGCAAATTGTTTGTGTCGCTCAATTTGTGGCGAAAGCAGGGAAACGTGATGAGTTAGTGGCGGTATTGGCAAGCTTGATCCCTGATACTCGTCGTGAATCTGGCTGTATTCGTTATGAATTGAATATCAGTGTAGATAACGACAACAAAGTTGCCTTTGTGGAAAAGTTTGTCGATCGTGCTGCGTTTGATCAACATTGCGCTAAAGATGCTATTCAGCATTATTTCCACAATGTAATGCCTGAGTTGGTTGAATCACATCATGTTGAAGTGTTTAATCAAGTGATCTCTTAATTGGCGGTAGCTGTTAAGTGCTGTAATTTCAAGTTCTGGATGTCACGATTAGATTTGAAGCGCTAGAGTTCAGCATTGGATTACAGATACAAAAATGCCAGTCTATACAGACTGGCATTTTTAATCATTTATACTGTTAAGCCGAAGCTCTTATATCATAATGATTAGAAGTCGTAACGAGCACCGACAGTGAAGATGTTGTCATCTTCTAAATCAACTGTAGCAGTACCAACTTTATGGTCGCCTTCATACATAGCATAGTGACCATAAACTAACGTTGACTTAGATATACGGTAGTCAGCACCCACAGTAATTTGAGTGATGTTTACGTCTGTACCAGTCGCTTCTTTAATATTTTTGTAGTAGCTACCAAAACCAGCTTCATCTTGACCGTATTCAGCTTTTAAGTTTACGCCGTTTAGGTTGTAAGATACGTTAAGGAAGAAAGAATCACCTTCTTGATCAGATGTTTGGCTTTCAGTGTTTTGGTATAAACCACCAAGCTTGAACTCACCTAGCTTAACTTGTGCCACACCACGGTAAGCATCAATGCCACCAATAGTGTTATAAGCAGCAGCTACGTAGTAAGGGTGTGCTTTAAGACCTTTATCACCAAGAGTTGCACTTAATGCATATTGATCATCATATGATTCTTTACCAGCATCATCTGTGTAGTTGTCTTCCATTAAATAAGTCGCGTTTAATGTGACTAAACCACCAATAACAGGTGAGTAGTACCAAAGACCGTCAGCTTTACGTAACTGGCCGCCAATCATACGATCGATATCGGCGTTAAAGTTACCGAATAAATCGATGCCACCTTCAGACTGTTTAAATACTGTATCGTTACGGCCCACTAACACAGTACCAGCGTCACTTTTTAAACCTAAGAATGTGTTACGTGCTTTAAATACAACTTCGTCACTGCCATTCTTACCTTCAGTTTGAGTAGTATTTTCAACTTGGAATTCCATTTGGTATAACAGTTCGATACCGTTAGCAAATTTCTCGCTACCTTTAACACCCAAGTTAGAAAAGTTGTTTTCTAATACTGTGCCTTCTTTACGGTTTTGAGTAGTGGCACCTTGATCAGAATTCGATACTGCTAAATCTAAACGACCATAGAAACTTGGGCCTTCAGCAAGTGTAGCGAAAGAAACTAATGTAAGTACAGATGCTACCGATGCAGAGATTAAGGTTTTTTTCATCTTTCATGCTCCCTAGAACGTTATGTTCTATATTCCATTTTTCATGGTTTTAGTTAGTGAACTTTGTTGCAGATTCAATTCTGTAACAAGCTGGTGCAGATTTTTACAGATTTGATACCTTCATAGTGTGGCCTAGATCAAATAAACAGGGCCTACTTGAAAAATTGTGTATAAATCTGTGATAACTGCGACCATTTGTATAATTAAATAACATTATGGCGTGGATCTACCTCTTTAGGGATGTTCCTATTTGATTAGAAATAGGCTAGCGCACAACCACAAAAAGTTGCAGAAATGTATTTTAGCTCATGTTAATTTAATCGTTGTGAATATTCGATGTTAAATTTTATATCTTTAGTCTAATAAGGTTAAAAATTAAGCATGATTTAATGTTTGTTGTGATCGGAATCTTTTTGGCAGATAAATATATTTAGCTCAAGCTGCTTCTGCTCGGGTAATAAAATGTTATAAAACGGCTCTTTGTCATGTTATCTGAGTTAAATGGCTCTTATCATAGTTACACTATTAAAGGGTCAACCTATCTTGATGAGTTTAACCAATAGTTAGTGTGATATTTAAGCTGCAATAAACTCATTTTATCACTTTATCCTATATGCCATACGGAGAGAGCTGAGTTACTAGTCAAGAATATGAGCATGCGCCGCTTGTAATTAAGCCAAAAATTCTCCTTAACCAAATTCATCTAAAGTGAATCATGACAAACGTTTAGCTTTGAGGAGAAATCATATAAAATTGGCCGCGAAAATAGTCGTTAATTAAGGCGTAACCAATGTTGTCAGAATCTTATACTCATCGTTTTGCTGGTGTCGGCCGTTTATACGGTCAAGCAGCACTAACGACTTTTTCGCAGGCGCATGTTGTGGTGGTTGGCATTGGTGGTGTCGGTACATGGGTTGCCGAAGCGTTAGCGAGAAGTGGTATAGGGCAGATTACACTAATTGATTTAGATGATATTTGTGTTACCAATACTAATCGCCAAATACATGCATTAACCTCGACTATTGGCCAATCAAAAGTTGAGGTTATGGCAAAGCGCATTGGCGAAATTAATCCTGAGTGTATGGTTAATGAAATAGAAGATTTTATTACCTTAGACAATCTTGCTGAACATTTTAAGCCGACCTCGCAAGGTGGCAATATTGATTATGTGGTTGACTGTATTGATGCTGTAAAGCCTAAAGCGGGATTAATTGCTTGGTGTAAGCGCAATAAAATTCCCCTAGTGACCATAGGTGGTGCTGGTGGACAAACCGATCCGACTCTTATTCAAGTGACTGACTTGGCTAAAACAGTACAAGATCCATTATTGGCAAAAGTACGTAACATATTACGCAAAGATTATAATTTCACTAAAAATATTCAACGACGCTTTGCTGTCGATGCAGTATTTTCGACCCAACATCTAGTCTACCCTCAAGCTGATGGCAGCGTGTGCAACACTAAAGCAGATGCAGAGGGCAGTATGCGAATGGATTGCGCATCTGGTTTTGGTGCCATTACCATGGTAACGGGAACGTTTGCGTTTGTTGCCGTTAGCCGTGTGCTGAGTAAATTAGCCGCTAAATCCGCTTAACATCGTTGAACTAAGTTGTTGGTAATCTCGGTACGCTAATCACGAACATGGGCCCACCAAGTGGTGAAATAGGGACATAACTGATATTTCCCTTTAGCTGAGCCACTGCGTTAAACGCTGCTGCGAGCCCTAAACCTACTCCTCCTTTATGACGAGCTGTTGTAAAGAAGGGTTCGAAAATATGTTCGACGATGTCATTAGGAATAGCCGCGCCATTATTTTGAATTTCTATATGAATACTCTCTGGCTCAGTAACGACATTAATGTGGATCTTTGCTTGAATAACATCTTTAAATGCATGTGAAAATGCATTTGATACAACATTAGTAATCGCTTGGCTTAATAAACTGGCATTACTATTAAGTTGCAACTGTTCATCAATACTAATCGTTATTTCGACGTCTTGCGGTGAAAAGATCATTAATGTTGAATCAGTAATATCGCGTAATTGATGACTCAAATTAAAGGTCGTGTTTTGCTCATGGCTTTGTTCTGCGGCAATAGACTTAAATTGTTGGATTAAATAACTCGCACGAGTGATATTACTGACGATTAACTGACTGCTTTGTTGATATTGCTCTAAAATCTCATTTATTTGTTCTAAAGTGGCATCATCGCTATGGATCAATTTGATCAACTCTTCTATATGAGACAATTGCGAGCTAGCAGCCGTTAAGCAAATACCAATAGGGGTATTAATTTCATGGGCTACGCCGGAAACTAAGCCACCTAATGCAGCCATTTTTTCTTTTTCTACAAGCTCTTGTTGAGTTCGCTTCAACATTTTCAGTGATTGTTCAAGTTCTTTGGTTTGTTCTTTAACTTGGTGCGCGAGCTCATCTTTATAGCTGCGTTCTAACAACAGTAAACGATCGCGATCTTCAAGAGCATGCTGGAGATCGACTTTTGATTGGCGCAATGCTTGATAAGAGCCTCTAATTTGCCGTTGCATAGTATTAACTGCATCTGCTACTAAACTGAATTCATCATGTTGCGGCTTTCGATTAAAATCCAAGGGAGTAAAGTTGTGGTCTAAGCTAATATCATCACAATATTTACTTAAATGACGAAGGTGCTTGGTTACATTGAACCACACCAGAAACAAGATAAAGCCTGCTACCAAGAAGGTTTTAATCGCGTTGGATAATAAAATCAGTATTGTTTTATTATACAAACGATCATAAATGACATTTAGATCGGCTTGTACGATGAGCGTACCAACAGGAATGTTTTCATTATTGGTATAAATTAATGGGTATTTTTTCTCAATAACAGCCGTGTTCTTATATTCACCAAAATGCCATTCTTGATTACTGTCATCACGGATAGAAATATAGTTTATATCAGGTAATTGACTCAAACCACGGAGTTGCGTGTCGATCAAGTGTTCATCTATTACCCATAAGCTGGCTGCCAGCACTTCTAAATTTACCGCTTCTATATTCGAAAAAACGCGATCAATTCTACTTACATCATTTTGATAATCACTTACTAGCTGATAAGCCGTCGTCACTAGCGTAATTAAAGAGCTAAAGATCACGATCGAAAGCGTTAATTTTCGAGCTATAGGACTTTGTAATAACTGTCTTATGGATATCAGCATAGTTTCTTCATTGTGATTTATTAATAGGGAGAATCTACTTATGAGAGTATTGATTCTACAATGTATTTCGCTGGTGTTAGTTCGGGTCTCATACCTTTGGTTCAAGCATA
>NZ_PJAP01000508.1:0-5804 GCF_002836795.1 Shewanella sp. 11B5
CAAATGGGCCAAAATCGAAAGTATCACCGAGTATCGACATATTGTCGGTATTCATCACCCCGTGAGCAAAACCAACAGACTGCCAATGGGCAATCATTTTAGCGGTAGACTGCACTACCTCATAAAACCATTGTTTGTAACCTGCGGCATCGGTTGATAAATGTGGAAAATGCTGTTGAATGGTAAAATTAACTAATTGAGTCAGTTTGGCTGCATCACCTTGCTCGCTATGAAAAAAATATTCAAAATGGCCAAACCGAATGTGGCTTTTAGCCAAGCGTACCGTTATAGCGGCAGTTTCTTGGCTTTCGCGCCATACGGGCAAATCGGAACCAATAACCGCTAACGCACGGCTGGTAGGTACATTTAGCGCAGCAAGGGCTTCGGATACTAAAAACTCCCGTACAGCTGAGCGCATTACCGCCCGACCATCACCTTGACGAGAATACGGTGTTGGGCCACCGCCTTTTAGCGCGACATCCCAAGCCCCATTTGGACCAATAGCTTCACCTAATATAATTGAGCGACCATCGCCCAATCTTGGTGTATAACCACCAAATTGATGGCCACTATAAACTTGAGCGTAATAACTGGCACCCGGAGCCGCATAGTTGGCCGATAATTGCATCAACAGTTCAGCATTGGGCTTTTCTAATCCAATTAATTGAGCCGCGTCATCACTCCAACCCAGCCAATGAGGATTACTGATGGGTAAAGGATAAACTTGCGAATAAAAGCCTTCTAATTGTTCAAAGAAATCTTGTTTAAACTGCATTATGTTTTATACCCACAACCTGAGTTTTACACTGCAATTGTTGCTTTTCATCTATCTGACACAACTCTCCACATACAAATGCTTGTTCTGCTGGCACTGACGAGGCTTGTAAACGTAACATTCCGGCGCCTTTAGCTTGGCATTGCTCCAATGAATCGTAATAACCAGAAATGTGGTCTTGCAGTACTATTGTCGTCGGTATAGGCGTTCTGTCTGCAACATAAAATAAGGTCCATTCGGGTGTACGAATACAACCGGCCAGTAAAATCGCAGTGGCAGTAAGCAGCAATGTTTTTGTTAATGTACGAGTCATTAATGTCATTTTAAACCTTGAAAGCATTGGATTTGAAGCAACAAAAAAGCGAACCAAGGTCCGCTTTCCTTTTGAATATCATACCTGATATCCATCCAACAGTATTGATTAGCCTGTTAGTTCGCTTTGGCTTTGGCCTTTTCGATTCGCTTTATGCGTCCTTCAAAGCCAGTGACAGTACCGTCGGTTAGCTGATATTCAAGCGCTTGCTCGCACACCTTAATAGCTTCATCAAACTGACCTACATCATTTAACAATGTCGATAACTGCATAAACGCTGGCGATTTGATTTCATCAGTGCTTTTTTGAGAAACATATTGTTGATGTAATGAGCGATATAAATCTAAATAGGTCAACTGTAACGCCGCACCATATTGGCAATAATCGGCCTGTTTACGCATTTTATAGCAATGATTAATCACACTGGCTAAGCCATTATGCTGGCTTTGAAGATCGTTAGCGTTGTTGGCTGCATCAATCTGTTGCAGAAAACTTTCGCTGGCCCAATCGCCTTCAACACGGTTTAGGTTCAAGGACAAGCCTTGATCACTTGGCGCATCAACGGCTGTTGTAGTAGACACTTCAGGCTCGACATCTGCCTTGCTAACGCTCGCTTTGCTCACGTCAGCCACCGCGGCAACATCCTTGGGGACAACTTCAGGCTCAGAAACCACGTCAGTTACTTTACTTTCGGATTCAAGAATCGCTTCAGGAGCAATTTCGACAACATCAGCAGGCTCACTAACCTGCTCCGCTGGCGTTTTCGATTTTTCGCTGGACTCGTTAACAGGATCAACAAGATCTACATCAACAGAAACAAGTTCATCGGTCTTCAGGGTAGCCTCAGTTAATACCTCATCTGCTGCCGACTTATCCATACCGACATGCTCAGATTCTGCCATAGTCGTATCGTCTGCTGCCGTTGAAGGTTGAGCAACCTCACTAGATGAATGCGATGTGGCATTACGATCGGTTTTATCACGTTCTTGTTTTGCCACAGCTTGAGTACGTCTATATAAATACAGAGCAATTGCAATCAATATGACAGTTAAAATTACCTTCATTAGGCTTCCACCTTGCTGATTATGTGCCAGAGCACATTATTTTATCTCACTCACAACTGCATTCATTGTGAGGCAATGTAATGGTTTTAATGATACCGCGCTGTTTTTTTAAGCACTAGCCATTATTATTTCAATGTACACTATAAAATCAAGTATTTATCTATTTTAATCTGTAACAAGTCGTAGACCAGTCACCATTTCACATCAGTTTTAATCATTTTTGCGATCCCAACCTCAAAAAAAGGACATTTTGAGCCTAAGATCAAAGTTAAATAAACGGAGTTTGTCTGCTACTACTGGCAAGCTTACACTATTAAATATCCGACTGTTTTACTAAGGTATTTAATAAGAGATAACGCTATGGCTGATACAGAACTATTAAGTGGCAAGCTCCTCTACGAATTTCGAACCATGCAAGCAATGGTCGAAATCTACTGTAAAGCGCACCATCCTCTTAAACCCTCCCAAGGTGTATGCCTGCAATGTAGCGAATTTTTAAGCTATGCCAATACTCGACTCGATCGTTGCCCCTACGGCCAAGATAAACCGACGTGTAATAAATGCCCTGTACATTGCTACAAACCTCATATGAAACAAAGAGCACGAGAAATCATGATGTATGCAGGACCTAGAATGTTATTGCCTCATCCAATTTTTGCCATTAAGCATTTATTGGCAGAACGCAAACCGGCACCAGGTCTACCACCAGAAAGAGTCTCTAACAGACATTTACGTAAATTAAAGCAAAGTTAATAACCGAGAACTACTCGGTTTACACAAAGTAGGTTAGTATTCACTATCGTCAAAGAGAGTGAAAATGAACCAATTTAACGATTTATTCATTCAAACATACTGGTGGCTCTCCTTGCTCGGAGGCATTCATTGTCTTGGAGTCGGCTTGTATGTTCATTATATTTACCAAAGTGCCACCCGCAGCCATAGCCTGCTGGCTGGGATCTTTTTACTTATCGGCTGTTATTTTTTAACGGGTTTGTTGACCCCAGAAACCACCCCTATCCCGATACATTTAACCCTTACGCTGTTTATTCCAATCTATTTTCTGCTAATGCCAATGCTGTATTTATATTGTAAAAGCAGCCTAACAGCACAAGATTATCAACCACTGTTAATCAAACATTTTGGCTTTGCCATCATCATTGCATTAGTCACCAGTTCAACCATATTATTTCATATTGGTATCGATCCCAAAAACTCAAATAACAGCATTGGAACTCTGGGGGAAATAAGCAGTATTAATCTATTAGCCATGGTTTTACCCATCCTATTAATGCTACAAACCTTTGGGTATTTCTGGGCTATTTATCGTTTATTATCCCGTTATCGCCCACAATATTTGGCCAGTAGGCAGCCTAACTTACAAGTGATTCGATTTCGCTGGCTAAGTGTATTAACCATCGGCATTCTCATTAATTGGGTATTGCGTATCGTGTTGGTCTACTTACCGTTTTACTTAGGCGACTCAGTTTTATTATTAACCCAAGCGGTAACGCGTTTAAGCCTATTACTGACCGTATATGTGTTTGCATTATATGGCATCCAACAAGTCACCCGTTCGGCCTATTTGCGCGGATCGCTCAATGCCACCAGTCAAGCTACGCCACCAACCAAAGAGCCGCACACTGATCCGCTACTCGATGAGGAAGAAATAACTTATTTGCACCATCTAATGGGCGATGAAGATGAGAGCGACCCAAACGATAACTCAGTTATAGATAGGGATAAAAAAAAGGATTAGCTAGGCAGAAAACAGACTAATTTTCCCGTGCTCATCACCCTAAAAAAATGATCACTGTTTACCAATGCTCGCCAAGTATAAATGTTTATTAACTCGCGCCAATTAAGGGTTATGCTACTCTAAGGTGAGTTTTACCATGACAATTTAGTCACCGAGGTTATTTATGAAACGTTCAATTAGCTTAGTTGTTTCCAGTTTACTCGTGTTATTAAGCTTCGCGTTTTCAGCTCCTAGTTTTGCAGACGAAGATGCTTATAACGATGCCATCACTAATTTTAAAAAGGCCAATGAAAGCCGACATTTATTTGATACGGCTTACGGTTATGCCGTCTTCCCTACCGTAGCCAAAGGCGGCATCGGGATTGGTGCCGCATATGGTAATGGTCGTGTATACCAAAGCGATGCTTATATGGGGGATTCCACATTAACCCAGCTATCCATTGGTTTTCAGTTAGGTGGACAAGCCTATAGTGAAATTATCTTCTTTAAAGATGCCAAAGCTTATAATGAGTTCACCAGCGGTAGCTTTGAATTTAGCGCGCAAGCGTCAGCAGTGGCAATTAACGTTGGTGCCAATGCGCAAGTAGGTACCACAGGTAATTCAGCAGGCGCAGGACAAGCAGGCAGTAATCATGCCGCTGCAGCAGCCTATATTAATGGTATGGCGATATTTACCGCCGCAAAGGGTGGGTTAATGTTTGAAGCCGCTCTTGCTGGTCAGTCGTTTACCTTTGATGGCAAGTAACCACTGCGAGTCTTAACACTCGTTAAGTACATAACATTCAGGCTGCCATTGGCAGCCTGAATTATTTGGAATAATTGGTTTATTATCGCAGAGTCCAAACAATGGCATTAGCATATGCACAGTGGTCAAATTAACCTTGCTGATATATTTGTGGATAACCTTCTCGTCATCCCGGTAATGCTTGTAGCCGGGATCTAGGTTTATTCTTTTATGTTTGGTATTGATGGCCCGCGGCCACTAACGTCGTGGCCTTCGCCCACACCAGACTAACATCGCAAGGTTCCACCCTGCACGGGCCAAAAGGGGATCAACAGCAATCCCCTCTTGGATCACCCCTGCCGTTCCGGCAACATTTTCACTATTTAACCAAACAACAGCAGCGAAAAAATTGCCACGGAAATTTATCCAGCTTGAAACCTCATTTGAATCCTACCTCGGCCTTATTCAAAAATGCTAACGCTTCAGATGGGGCGTCCCTTCCCCTCCAAAGCTAGCTCGCCATCCATGGCTAGCTCACGTCATTTTCTTCAACGTCCTCAAGTTCAAAGTTGAATTTATCCATTTTCAATCATAACTTCTGACTCATTTATGGACAGATTCGTGTCAGCCGATACGAAACTTACACAGATAGCTAATGTAAAACGGGCTAGGAAAGAACACTGACGGTGTGGGATTTCATAGCAACTGTTGTAATGCAAATGCCATTTTTTTGATAGTTGCACCATTCAAACTAAGAGTGTTTCTATTCAAATTTGTTTCGCTCATGCTATCGATATGCGTTAACCAAACACGATGATATTTTTCTGATTTGTTAATAGTGCTAATGCGTGATTGCTGGGTTTTTATCGAAGCCCAGTTCCTGTGAGTTGAATCAACATGTCGATGGTAAAGATACGAAACGAAGAAAGTGGCACCGATAGTGGTGAGTTTATCACCACCCTCAAAGGAAAATGTATGTCGTTCAGAACGTGCACGTGTCATTCTATTTTATCCTCGGGTATACCTTCCTTACACATAATTATTCATTAGATAAAGTTGGTCAATATTAGATATGAAATTTTGTCGAGGTACTTCAATTCTAAATGGTTTTGGGGCAAAAACGAGTTAGTTTTCTTGACTTGGAAATGGACCGATTCAACTCTGAACTTGAG
>NZ_PJAP01000279.1:0-11743 GCF_002836795.1 Shewanella sp. 11B5
TGCCGCTAAGCCTGGTGTGCTGGCTTTCTCTTTTGCAGCGTCACGTGTTACTGGTTGAACAACTTGAGGTTTTACAGCTTGTTCAACAGGTTTTTCGGGTGCCTTTTCTTCTGGTGGTGCAGGCTCAGGCTCTAGTTTTGGCAGCGGTTCTGGCTCGGGCGGTTTCACCTCTGGTTTGACAGGTGGCGGTAGCTGCTTTTCTTGCAAGATGATTTTGGCTAATTGTGGCGGTACTTGCTCTTTCACTTCGCGCGGCAATTCAACTTGTTCAAGCATGGGCACTACGACCGCAAAGACGACATAAACTAACAGCAACAACCACAAAATCTGTTTAAACAGTTTGTCTTGTTTGCTGGGTTTAAATAAGTCGCCTAAATCATTAAAACTCTGATTGGCTTCATGATGGTGTAAGGTTGCTGTTGTCATATTAGCCCTCACCATTAGTTTGCTTTGCTTGTTGTTCAACCGCCAAGGAAATATCCCGGTAACCGGTCGCCGCGCAAGCAGTCATAATTTGCTTAAGCACCACATAAGGTGTTGATGCATCGCCAATAATAGTTACCGCACGACCATTCTGTAGCTCGGCTTCACTAAGCTCGGTGCGTTTACTGGCTTGATAGGTCAACTCTGTTGTTAACGTGCTAATAAACTCAGGGTTTTCTTGTTCAGTTAAGCCAAGGCCATCAGCGCTTTTTTGCCAAATAGGGCGCTCTTGCACTAATACCGTGTCCGTAAACACAGTAATAACCAGATTTTCAACTGGGAGCACATCTGCAACAGACACGGGCAAACTGATTTTTTCGATATTTTGCAATATGCGCACTTCAGACTGATTCACAATCAAGAAAAACACCAAAATGGTAAAAATATCCATTAACGCAACAAGGTTGAGCTTGCTACCGGCTTTTAAGCGTTTGTGATGTTTGGCTAATCTTCGGCTTCTTGCCGATTGCTTCATCATGGCTTAGCTCCTACTGGTTTTCCAATAGTGGCTTGTATCGGCTGAGCAGCATCGGCGTCATTAGTGGCCGGAGCATCACCTAATGAGATCATCGGAAACAGTTCCGCATCTACCAAATTGGCTGCCACTACCGCTTTAAATGATCGTACCGTGTCCATGGCGGACACGATGGTTTGATAGTCAACCGCAGGATCAAGTAACAATACGATGTCATTTTTTTCTATGCCTTGTTGCTGAAACGTCAGTTTCAAGTCTTGTAGATACACAGACAATGCGGCGAAATCATAACCTTTATCAGTCAGTTCAAACTGTTTAAGTGACATGCCTGCTGGGTAGTTTAGTGCTAAGCGCGCAGGGGTAATCACTAGTTCGAGTATTTTGGGCTCTTGAACATCTTGTGCTTGTTCTGCTTCTGACAATACTGGCAATTGCAGATTTAAAATACGCACTTGTGAGAACACCAAACTCAGCAGGAGTACTGGCACTAACACAATCATCAAATTCATGAATGAGGTGATATCCAGTTCTGCGTCTTGGGTATTAGGGCGACGACGGCGTCTCATACTCATTAGCCTCGGTTGTTATCCGTTTGCTTGTTAAATGACAATGAATTGAGCAGTTTAATGCCTGCCATTTCAATAGAGTCAACGATGGTTGCCGTTTTAGTTTGTAGGCTTGAGTGAAATAAAATCAGCGGAATGGCAGTGATCAAACCAAATGCGGTGGTGTTCATCGCAACCGAAATACTAGAAGACAATAAGTTGGCTTTTTCAGCTGGATCGGCGCTAGCCACTGCCGAGAATGCTGCGATTAAGCCCATAATGGTACCTAATAGACCCAATAAGGTGGCAATGTTAGCGAGCGTAGCAATAAAGGGGGTGCGTTTTTCAAGGCGTAACATGTATTCCATCACGGTTTCTTCCATGGCGTATTCCACGTCTTCACGACGACTTGCACTTGATATACGGGCAATACCTGACTGCAATACATCAAACACGGGGGCTTTATGGTTTTGTGCATGCTGACTAATGGTATTGATGTCACCTGTTTTTAAGGCATTTTTAATCAGTGCAAAAGCCTTCTGATTACTACGATGTGCTGAGCTTAAATATAACCAGCGTTCGATTGTAATGGCCAAACCGACCACTAACACTAAGGCGATAGGGTAGATAAATGGGCCGCCATTTTGTAAAAACGCAATGATATGGTCGGTAAAACTCATGTGATGTTCCTTCTCTTATTGTCGTATTGAACATTGGCGTTAATGGCTACAGGTGTTCAATTATTTTTGTTAGGTGTTACTTAGTTTTTGGGTAGCATGTTGCTTATTTAGAGTCATTATTTAATGATGCATTTATTGATCATTTTCTGGTTTGCCGTTGGCAAAATCTCTGACTTGTTGTCGAAATAATTTTGGATTGATTGGCCTAAATTCGGGTAGTGTGAGCCGCATGCCTTCGTTGTTAATGTCTATCGGATTATTGATCCCTTGCCACGGCATAATATAAAGCACTTTGGGTTGCTCTTGTGAGCCTGTCACTTGGCTTTGGATCACCACAGGTTTGTTGCTTGTGGGTTTCACCGCTTGTTGCTTTTCAGTGTCATCATTGGCAGTAGCCTGAGCTGAGACACTCAGTAAACTGACGGCTAAAAACAGCGGCAATGTGCCAAGACGACACCTTGCTTGAAACACCTTTTTCATGGTCATCTTAGCCTGCTCCATTAGCATTGTCGGGTAATGTTAACCCCGCGCGTTGAATTTTAATTTCCACGCCCGCTAGCCAACGTTTGGCTTGTTCATCATTTGACTGGTTAGCCAAATACGCTAGGTAGTATTGGCGGGCTTGCAACAACTTACCGCGATATAACTCTAGTAAGATCGCCAAATTTAATTGCGCTTGTGGGTATTGAGGCCACAGAGTTAGCGCTGTTAAGTAACCTTGCTCTGCCTGAGCATACTGGCCTTGTCGCCTTGCGATATTGGCTTTTATTTGATGCGCATATGGATTGTTATTATTAACCGCTATCGCTTGTGCAAGCAGTGCATCAGCTTGGGCTAATTGTTGCTGATTTATCGCGATGATGGCTTTATTGACATATGCGCCCGACAACTGAGGCTCTGCTGCAATTACTTTATCAAATAAACTATTGGCTGCTTGCCATTGCTGGTTTTTCATTTGGTCAATGGCTTGCTGATATTGACTCAATACCGTTGCAGGTACATCAGCTAAACGCTGTGATGCTTGTTCAAGATACACATTATGAGTATCTGTTGAGCCTGCACTGATACTGGTGCTGTTATTGGCTCGGTTAGTATCGAGGCTAACTAAGTCGACAATGCCCTTATTCATGCCATCTAGGCTTGGATCCTTAGCGGTTTGCTTATTCACATCAGTACTGCTTGGCGATGAACTACAACCGGGTAACAGCATGAGGCTTACTAGCGCGAAGAGTGCCACTTGCGCTGTCGATGAGGTAAATAATGATTTAATGAATAGCATCGATGACCTCATGAGTGAGTTCTTGTTTTTGATAAAGGGCAGGAGACATTTGTGCCAAGCGTTTAAAGCTTTGTTCTATCCATTGGTCAACAATATCATCCCATGCTCTTTGGGTATTACTGATGTGAATTTCAATGGCTTTCTCTTCAAATGGATAAGCCAGCTCTTCGAGTAAAATCTCGTACTCTTCCAAGGCTAATTCATCTAAATCGCCAGGGCGTTGTGAACTCATCATGTCGCTCGCAAGTTGGCGATATATTTCTGCAAGGTTGTATGTTGCATGGGGAACGTATTTGGCTAATTGAAAGTCGATCACTTGTTGATAATAACCAATGGCTTTTTTCATCGCATCTTGTTTGCGCTTCAAGCTTTTTTGCAAAGGTGCGTTGAGTTTAATTGCCGCAAAACTGCGTTGTTCTGCTTCACCCAAGGCAAACGCCGCGATAGAGGCAAGTTCAATTTGACGAACCTGAATGGCATTCGCATCTTGCTGCAATTGTTTGCGATCGAAGCTGAGTATTTGTCTAAACCAGTAATATTGCTTATTAGCTTCACCGCTTTGGCGGTAAAACTCACTCATTTTAAAGCGAACCTCTTGTGCTACATCAAACGGTTGTGGGTAGGTTTTAGCATAAGTTCTAAAGGTGCTGAGTGCGCTATTGTTATCGCCTGCTTTTAAATAATACTCCGCCGCAGTGTATTGAGCTTCACGCTTTAGTGGGCCGGGCTTTTCATTGGCGACAATGATCAAAAGCTGCTCGGCGGCTAAATCCCATTGGGCTAGTGCTTCATAGGATTGAGCTAATTTAGCTGGAATGACCGCGCTAAACTCATGGTTTGGGTAACGTTGCTGAAACGGTTTTAATACGTCGACCGCTTCTTGCCAGCGTTGTTGTTCAAGCAATAAGTTTGCTGCATCGAGTTCGGCATTAACCGCATATTTTGATTCGGGCACCGCTTGAGCAACGCGTAATAACTGGCTTACGGCTAATTCTGGCTCGGTTTGTTTAACGGCTTGCGCTTGGAAATAAATGCTTGAAGCCAACAGGTTGCGCATTTCTGACCACGAGTCAGTGCTCTTGTCTGTGTATTGCAGCGCTAAAATGTAACCCTCTTCTGCCTGCGCGTATTGCTCTTGCTGATACAAGCTATTGGCATAAAGCTGGCTAACAAACTGCACTTGCTTACGGGCGGCGTCTGACAACGGCGTTGCGGTTTGCACTGAGCTTGCCGCGTCATTGAGTGTGTTAATGCCGTGGGTTTGTAATACAAAATCAGTAAAATATTTAAGGTCTGTGTAGTGTTGAGCATCAAACGAATATTGGGCGGCGTTACTGGCGAGCTGTAAGGCTCGGTTGTCAGATGGGTACTGATTGATAAATTCTTTATCTAACTGATTACGTTGTGAAATGAGTGTGTTGTAATCATCAGTATTGCGTTGTTCATTTTGGTTTTGTTGGCTTTGTTCATATTGCGAAAGGATTTTACGTACCGTGACGGTTGTTGCGTAAGCCGATTGCTGTTGTATCTTGCGCAAGGCCGCAGACGTTGCTGTAGCGTCATAGGCAATGGCGTAATAACTGGCAAGGGCTTGCTGATATTGTTTTGCTTCAAAATTGGCGTCAGCAAACAAGTACTCGTCATTAAGAATATCTTTAGTGAGTAACTTGCTGGCTTGAGGTAATTTGGCCAATTGTAAATAGGTGTTTAATGCACTGGCAGCCTGTGCGAATGCGCTAACCCGTTGTGCGCCTTGTTGAGTTTGCGCATCGGCGTACAAACGACGGCTATGCTCGTCACTAAAGCTAAGCAGTTGTGGTAATAACTCTGCTTGCTGCGCTGTGTTGGCATTTACCCAAAATGTGCTGCTAAGACCATATTGATTAACATAGTCATTTTTGAGCTGATGCATTGCTGCAAATTTGCCTTGACGCTGATAAAGGTCGAGCAAATCTAGCGAATAGCGAGCTGCCCAGATATTGTCTGACGCCAAATCGATGTATGCCTGATAAGTTAGTTCTGCATCGTAGTCGAGTTTTTTGTCGAGTAAAAATTGGGCCAAATTGGCAAATAATACATGCTGATATAAGTTGATATTCGGCAAAGATTGATTGGCTTTAACTAAGGATACCAACGACTGAGATTGCAGTTGTTGGCTTAATGAAATGCTCAATACTCTTTGGGTATCAATCGCCAAATTTTGCGCGCGGCTGCCGAGCTTTTCAAAAGCAAAGTTGTCGGAGGTTAAGTTTGCAACATCACTATTACTTTGTTGGCTGGCCACTAATGCTTCAAATACTTGCAAGAATGCTTTGTCGGCATTGGCAAGTCGATTGAGTTTAAATTCAGACCAACCGAGCATATATAAACTGTTCAATTGGTATTTTTGATTATGTTGAGCGGTTAATACTTTCTTATACGACTGAATCGCTGCAGAGTAATTCTGTAAGTTGTAATAGATTTCACCGCGTCTAAAGTTAAGCTCGGCAAGATACATTGTCTGCGGATAGTGTCGCAGTAATGATTCAACTTCAGCCAAACTCGCATCCAACTTGCCCTGTAAATCGAGCGCTTTAGCTAATTGATATTGTATGTGTTCGTTTTCAGATCGCTGCGGATAACGCTGCAATAATTGTTGATATTCGTTAACTAATTTTTGCAGTGCCGCATCGTTTTGAGTCAACTGAGCTAGCACTTGACTGTCTGGTTGCGACTCATCATCGAGGTCTGCATAAGACTGGGCTTCAAATGATTCGGTATTGATTTGCGCTAAGCGATATTCAACGTGCGTCCGGATTTCAGGATCGGGCTCAAGTGTCAGCAATTGCTGATAAATATTAGCCAACTTGACACTGCGTTGAGTTTGGCTCATTTCAACACTCGCCACCGTTTCGCTGCTGCGTTTGTTGGCCAAATCGCCTAAGCTAGTGCGTTTGGCTTGTTGAGCGTACTCAGTTTGACCGCTGCTAAAACAACCTGATAATGCAATACCGCTCATTAAGATCAATGCGCGTGATAAATAAGCCGATGCTGACATTAGTGCGCTCCTTGTGCAGTCGGCTCACCTGCAGTGGAATCACTTTCAGTCGATTCATTTACCGCCGTTTCGTTTACTGAAAAGGGACTGATTGGCGCAGTGTCTGCACGTGACATTTGCTCTAATACATTGGCCATTTGATGGCGAGTGGTGAGTAGCAGCTGTTGTAACGTATATTGCTGTTGCTGGGTAAAAATGCTGATTTTTCCGCGAATATCTCGACCAGTTTTATCACGCAGTCCGGTAATATTAAGGTTCATGCTATCAATGTCGGTTTGTGTTTGCTGTTGACGTAATTCAAAGTCAGACAGCAAGCGTGTGTTGTTTGACAATGCACTAAATCGACTCGCTTGTAGTTTAAGCTGGTCAAGTTGCTTGGTTAATTCTTTAAGGCTTTGTTTGTGCTGCCAAAGTCGTTGGGGCAATGTTTGCTGCAACTGCCACTGTAATACCCTTTTAACCCTATCAAGTCTTTGTTGTGCATCGTCGGTATTACGTTGAGTTGCCAATTTAGTTAATGTAGCTTGGCTGGCATCAATGCGATTTAACCATTGCTGCTGGCTCTGGTCGGCAAAAACTTGTGGATTTTGTTCAGTTTCAGCTTGGTTAATAATTTTTTCAATACGCTGTTGTTGCTCGGTTAACGAATTAATCATCTCTGCATAGGCGAGTTTTTTTTGCTGTTCAATGACGTTGGCTTGGCGTTGGGTGTTGAGGGCTAAGGTGTCTTTTAACCATTCACTATTGATCTGTTGTTTTTGCACATTGTCGCGAAGTAAATCAAGGCTTAATAAGGTCTGATAATCAGTCGCTAATTGCGGGTCATTTAAGGCTTTTTTTAACCAAGGCGAATCAGTGTTAAAACGTTCAGTAAGAATAAGTGCTAACACGTCAGATTTAGGTGCTAATGATGGGGTTTGTTGATCAAGCGTCTTACTGGCAAAATCCGTAACATTGTTAATAGTGCTAAATGTCTCTGAGAACAGTCTAATATCAGCAATTTTTTGTAAATACACTTGTTCAGCTTGCTGATATAAGGTTAATCCTTGGGCTAAAGATTGCTGCTCACTCACTTGTTTCGCATTTAACAACGCGGCTTGCCAAGTTAAATTTGAATAGGGGTATTGCTGCTGCAATAGCGTGAACAATTTAAATGACATGTCATAGTGCTGTTGTTGCTGGGCCGAGTAGGCAAATAAAAACAAAGCGGATTCAGCGTAAGGGCTTTGCTCTGGAAAGTCGGCCAGTTCTTTATAGGCTAAATCGTATTGTTTATTGGCAACATACAACTGAGCTAACAGTAACTTTGCATAATCATTGACGGCTTGTTGTTGCAATAAGGCGTCTTTAACTTCTGGTAATAACTCGTCGTCATCGTCAAAAATATTGGGTTCTGCAAAAGGGTTAAACACTTGCTGCCAAAAATTAATCTTGGGTGGCTGCCATTGTTGGCTTTTAAGCTCGATCAATATAGGTTGTGCTGCACTGTATTGTTGCTGCTTCATATGCAACAACGCCTGGTTTAATGCGATGTAGGCGGCAGATGAACTTGCTGGTGGCTGGTCATCTTCTGATATTGATTGTTGCTGTACTTGCGCGGTTAACGGCGGCGCATCTGGCCAATAAGCTAATTGATTTAACACATGATATTGTTCGACATAATCGGGCTGTAATGTGGTAATTCTGCCTAGTGTGAGTTTGGCCGCATCAATATCGCCTTGTTCAATTTGCTGTTCGCTGAGTTGCAACAAAGCGATTAATAATAATTCAGTTGGCGATGTGACTGACTTCGTTTTGCTGCTATTGGTATTAGTACTGGTATTCGCTGTGGTTTTGGCCGTAGCATTCGCTTGCTGTTGTTCAAATTGCACCAAGGTTTGGGTGGCTTGATTGTGTAAGCCTATCGACACTTGAAGTCCGGCTTCGAACAATTGGCTTCGATCAGAATAGATGCCTTTGCGTTGGCGGTTGAGGCTGATTTGCCTTAATGCCGCGCCATAATCACCGGCAAAATAAAAGTACAATGATTGGCGGTAAAACTTATCTTCTAAGTCTGTTTTAGCTGCCGTTGTCTCCATTGAGTCCTTCACAGCATTTTCTGCCGCTTGAAGGTCAGCCATGTGCAAGAGAGCCAAGCAACTGCAAAACATGGCGGCACAGCCCAAACCTTGTGTGAGTCGGTTACTGATATGAGCTAGCTTAACGCTAAGTGATTGAGTATTAACAGCCATTGTTGTTTACAATACCCACTGTTCGACTTTGATATCAGCACGATAGCTTGATTCACTGTCTTCGACTTTGAGTTCTATCATTACCGTTTCATCGGTTTTATCAAAACTATGGCTAATGGCGCGTTGCACCGTGCGGCCTTCGGCATCGTTGCCGGTAAAAATTGCCGTTAGTTGGTGAGGACCCATTTTAAGATTACCCAAGTAAATACGTTGAATTCCACCTTGCTCTAGTGCTTTACGTTGACGCTCTGTATATAAAAAACCACTGACATTGTTGTCGTCAATTTTTAACTCTACACTGTCTAGCTTTAGAAAACGCCCCACATCAACCGATACAAACACTGCGATTTGGGTGCTGGCAGGAAACAACAAATCCTCTTCTAAAATAAATAAATCGCGATTGAGTTTTAGCACTTGGCTTTTAATGTCTTCAAGCTCGCTGGCTAATGCACCATTGCCTTGTTTGGTATCTTCAGCTTGAGCTGGTAATGCAAATAAACCAGCAATCAGTAACGTTGCTGCGAATAACCGCGTTAAAAAAGCACCCCATTTACGGTCGGTAGTCATAGTTATGGCCTTGGCAATTACGTTGTTAAAATTATCTGTAGTTAGTGCGAACAATTAAAAGTACACGCTGACAAAAGCACGGATGACATTGGCCGAAAACCCATAAAACGGTTCGTTGCCCACTCCGCCATCTGCGGTAGGGTCTCTAAAGTTATTGTATTGAAAGTCAATATAATCCCATTGCAGCGATGCTTCTGAACGCGTGTCGCCAAACGATACCGAGGCTGGTAATTGATAGGTAATGCCTATCCCGTAAGTGATGTCGCTAAAGTCACTGAGTTCTTTGTCGCGTGCAAGGTAGTTTTGCGCGTCGCGATAAGGAAACAAGTCACTGTAAAATTCAGCTTGAGTTTGCTGGTAATAACGCACTTTAAATTCTAATTCGAGACTGTCGCCCAGCGGATGTCGATATCCAAGTTCTACATCACTGGCGGTGATTTCCCAGCTGTCGTTAAAGTGGCGGTAATGAAAAAACAAGGCTGCGCGATAAGGTAAAAAGTAACTGGCCGATAATTTTGCTGCAAACGAGTTGCGAGTTTCTGGGTACACTTCTGCCTGATAAGCCACACCTGATGGAACGCTGTTGTCTACGTATCTCACTGTGCGGTATGGGTTATTTAAATAGCCGCTGTCTGCTATCGCTTCAACGTTAAAGCTTGCGGTAAGGTTGCGGGTTAACACTTGATTGATGCCGGCGCGAATCCGATATTGCTCGCTCTGCTCTTCAAACTGGTCGTCACCATTACGGCGAATCTCATTGTCGCCATAAGACAACCCCAGATTTAAATTGGTTAAATCACCAAAGGTGTCTTGTGAGACATTGATGCTAAATGATTGCGCTAAATAATCGTCTTCATCACTTTGACGCAGGTTAAATGACATCAAGGTTTTGTCATGCAGGTATTCAACACCAAATTGACCTTCGTTACGCTTTTCTGTGTACGCACTGGCTGTGCTGATAACATCTACCGATGCAGATGAAATACTGTCTAAATAATAATATGCGGTAAATGCGACCGATTCAGAGGTCTTTTTTCTGAGTAACACTGACGGACCATCAATGGTCATGCCGCCACCTTCGTAGCTGTGATACAACACATCAGCGCGATCAGGATCGAGCACCGCAGCTTGGGCAGACAAGCTCGTCATACTGACAAGCAGTACCGCCAATAACTTAACGCCTTTATTGATAAAATTAGTTACAACCACAACCACCACCTCCGGTTCCTTCTGCGCCACGGGCCGATTCACGACCTTCAAGTACATGAGCCATATGCATGCTGGCACTTGGATGACGATTTAAGCGCATGATGGGGTCGGCTAAGTTTTGACGCTCGTATGGTTTAACCCAAGGTTCAATGCCCATGCTCGTGCAGCCGCTCAAACTAATTAAGCTTAATAGCGCAATGCAATTAAGCGATAAAGCCGTGACGCGAGGAGATAAGGTGTTTGTCATCAATTTACTCCCTAATCAGCTGTTTGATGGCCGCAGCATACTTTTTATCAAAGCCGTCTTGATAGCCTTGAAATATAAAGCGCACATTACCATCGCGATCAATAATCACTGTGGTTGGCATGGCCTCAACTTGATAGGTCTTAGACAAAGAATTGGTTTGGTCGAAAAATATCGGGAAACGTAAATCAAGATCGGCTAGAAAGTCTTTGCCTGCTTGGTTTTCTTGTTCAACATTAATGCCCCAGACTTGAACACCGAGATCTTGATATTTGTCCTGTAATTTTTGCAAAACCGGCATTTCTTTACGGCATGGTCCACACCAAGATGCCCAAAAGTTGATCAAGATAATCTCGCCACGTTGCTCGGCTAAATTGAGGTTAGTCCCTTGCTGGTTTTTTAAGGTGAAGTCGGGTGCTGCTTGGCCAAGCGTGAGCGCCTGTACCTGCATCGACAACAATATTGCACCTAATGCAATAAGACATTTACCACTAAATCGACTGAACAACATTGTATTTCCTTATTGGTTTTTCACTTTTGCTACTCGAATATTCTATGGTCTCTTTTAACGACCGCTATCGAGGTAGATTAAAAATAGAACGACACACCCGTAGCAAAATTCAGGTTATGGGTTGTTTTAGACGCGCCAGTGACCTCGGTATTAAACAGGTAATCACTCATGCTTAAATCCCATGCTATCCAGTCGGTTAAAAATACTCGGTAGTTTGCTGTGAGGTTGACGGTAAATTGCTCATCACCGGCAAACTCGGTACTGCCGCCACCTAATTCGATTGAAAAGACACTGTTAAACACCGTGTCTTTGCTGAAAAAGATTTCACCAGGCAACAAGTTATAACCAATGTTTAAGCCGTAATAAGTTAACTCGCGCTCATCGTCAGTTAACAAAGGGGCTGCGTTAGACAGTTTTTCAAAACTGGTTTCACCTGCTTTGGCTTGGGCATAGCGAGCTTTGACGTAAAAGTGCTCGCTGAT
>NZ_PJAP01000509.1:0-5793 GCF_002836795.1 Shewanella sp. 11B5
ATTAATATGCTATTCATAGGGCTTAACCTTTAGTTTGTAATCTTGCTTGCATAATCGATTTAATGTCACTGCCCGGTGCATATAAGGCCGTAATCGCTTGACGATAATCTTTACAGAAACTGGCTTGATTGTTTAGATCACCAAATAAATCGGTTAGCTGTAAAAACGCTAACGGATCTTGCGCTGTTCTGCTGGCAAACTCATGTAACTGTGCAGACATTTGATCGTTAATCTCTAACGCTTGCCCTTGCTGATCAACACGTTTGTCACTGTATAAACACCAGGTTGCAATCACTAATGTTGCCAATGAAGTATCACGGCCTAGTGCAATATTTTCATTAATAGAAGCAATGATAAACTTTGGTAACTTGGCTGAACTTTCGAGACAAATTCGCGCCAAACTGTCTTTAATGTTTGGGTTGGCAAAACGTTCAATTAACGTGTCTTTATATTGTGTTAAATCAATACCTTCAAGTTGCTCAATTAACGGCGTTACTTCATCGTCCATAAATTTACGTAAATAAGTTGCAAATAATGGATCGGTCACCGACTCATCAATGGTGGCAAAACCATGAATAGAACCTAATAAACCTAATACAGAATGGCCTGCATTTAATAAACGGATTTTCATTATTTCAAATGGTGTTACGTCACTGACAAATTGTGCACCAACGGTATCCAGCGCTGGACGGCCATCACTAAAGTTGTCTTCTATCACCCATTGAGTAAAGGCTTCGCACGTAATTGGCCATTCATCGTTAATGTGTAATGTGTTAGCCACATACTCGATATCCGCTTTGGTTGTTACAGGAGTTATACGATCAACCATCGCATTAGGAAACGCGACATTATCATCAATCCATTGGCCTAAATCAGCGTCGTGTTTATTCACAAACGCTAATAACATTTTACGGGTCATGTCGCCGTTATGCTGAATATTGTCACAAGACTGAATGGTAAAAGGTTTCATGCCCTTAGCTTTACGCTGTTTAAGTGCTGCCGTTAAATAACCAAATGCAGTGATAGGGTCATTAGGATTCGCCATATCATGGATAATGTCTGGATTGTTGAAATCAAACTCACCCGTTGCAGGGTTAAAGTTATAACCGCCTTCTGTAATGGTTAACGACACAATTTTAGTGTCTGAGTGAATCAGTTTATCAATCACCTGTTGTTTGTTTTCTGGTGCAAATAAAAAATCAATCATCGACCCCATCACTTGATGATCAATCTGACCATTCGGGTGACGTACCGTTAAACTGTACAGATAGTCTTGTTTCACCAACACATCACAGAGACTGCGATTAGCTTCTAACAAACCGACACCACAAATCGCCCAAGACTCAGAACCAGGCTGCTTCAACAACTCATTAATATACATAGCTTGGTGAGCTCGATGAAAACCACCAACCCCAATATGTACTATCCCAGCGGTTAACTGGCTACGGTCGTATTTTGGCACATCAACATTAGCGGGTAATGTTGACAAACTTTGTTGGTTTAACGTGTTCAGTTGAACATGTGAATCTTGAGAATGATCCATGTGGATTGTGCCTCATAAAATAATTAAACAATATGGATGGTTGTGTTATCTAATGAATAACACGGCTAACTCAAAGCAAATGCTTCATTAATATTAATATCATTAGCCTTAAGCTATTAAGATTAGCCATTAATCTTGAGTTATTAATACTGCGATTACGAGTTTATTTTCTTATGTCGTTTCAGAGCAATGTATGAACAACTAAAATAAATTATCGTACAAACAAAACAAACCGTTTCAAATAAAGACTTATTCTCTGCATAGATTGTCATTGTTGGGCTATAAAACATCACTTTCGCAGCCAGTAGGCTAATAACCACTAAAGAGATTACCGCAAAGCTATTTAATAACTTAGTGAGTTTGCTGCAATCTTCAACATGAGGCTTATCGTCTTTAGCCATTTCATCTTGATACTCTGTTATTTGTTGCTGTTCTTTCTCATCTAGTAATATAGCGTCTGTATAATCTAAATCGGCACCATACTTTTTAGCTAAGACGGTATAAATTATAATAGTGAATATCCACGTTGGAATAAATAAGTAATAGAATGAAATAATATCAAGACTATTTAAACCAAACCCGAATACTAACGCTAATGCCCAAGATGCAATTGCCGGTGTGCTTTTTGACAGTTTTTGATATTTAGCCCAATAGCGGGTTAAGCCAATCTTAGGGAATAACACGTGCTCAGCAAATACAATCCCACCCACTGGTACAACTAAAAGACCGGCATACGTCAGTAACGGTAGCATCTGCGAAAACACAAATGGGAAACACGCTATCACGACAGTGACTAAGCCCACTATGGCGGTGGTACGTTCACGAGAATGATTAACAAATATTGACTGCGCGGCAAGGCCTGCACGGTATAAATTGGCGTTAGCCGTTGTCCAACCAGCGATAATGATAATCACAAAGCCTGAAAAACCTAAGGCATGGTAAGCAACATCACCTGGATCGAGTTGGGTAATAGTGGTTTTTAATAGTACAGCGGTACCTGCCCCCATAATACCAGCAGAAATCCATGCTAAGTAGTGACCGAAGAACATACCAACACCTGAAATCAAACCATAACTTTTACGCTTTGCGAAGCGGAAAATAGCCATGTCAATCAAACCGAAGTGAGTAATTGAGTTAGCAGCCCACGCAAAGCCTATCACTTCAAGTAAACCAATACCGGGTTCACCTTTGTCATTTAATCCAGTCCAAATTGAGCTGTCACCTATGGTCATGAAGTCTTGCCAGCCCGTTAATGTGGTACTGCCAATAACATGATTTGATAACACTGGGAATAAGGTAAATGAACCCGCAATAAAGATAACAAATAACCACGGCGCACAAATTTTAGAAAAGTCAGCCACGGTAGAGAAACCATACATGGCAACCACAACGACGATAGATCCTACCGCTAATACTATCATCACAAACCATAGACTGCTAGGGTACCAATTTAATTGTGCCGGAATGTCGAATAAGAAACGAACGGCTGTGGACGATACTGTGATCATCGCTGCGGATATCACCGAGAAGATAATCACATTAGCCCAGTTATAGAGCTTGGTCATCGAGTCGCCGGCAATCTTATTTAAATAGTTATATAAACTGAGTCGAGTTTCAACAGCAATCGGTGCCGTTAATAACCACCACGAACACATCGCCAATAGATTACCAATTAATAGTCCAAGTAATATATCAATGGTTGAGGCACCTAGAGCAACAAAAGTGGCACCAATAACGAACTCTGTCGCGGCAACATGCTCCCCAGCATATAAACCTGCAAAGTGTTTCCAACCATGTAATTTATTTTTAGCTACAGGCAGCTGCTCTTCATTCGTTTGTTTGAATGAAGCCTCATGTTGACTTATTGTCATTGTTTTTATATTCCTATTTAGAAAATAAGTAAAACCCTCACCAAAAATCGATGATAAAGTGATACTGTCTTTCCTTTACTGACTATTTATTATTTCTATTGAGTTGAAATAATAACCCCATTTATATTCATATTATTTTTATAAAATATTTACTTGTTGTTGATCTAACTTAAATTCCAAGAATAAGTTTATTTAATCATTCATTTTAGTTTTGCTAATATTCTTTCGGCTGTATATTCATTGGTTATCAATGAATTAATTAAGCGACCTTGCAATGCTGAAAATATAGCATCAACTTTATGTTGGCCAGCAGCAATACCGTAAACAGGCTTATTTGAATCAATCCTTAACGGTGAGCTCATCACTAATTGATTCATTGAATGATCGAGTAACTGCCCTTGCTGGTTGTACACCCAACTGATGATTTCACCAGTGGCATTGTCATTAATTAACTCGGTTAACTGTGGCTGATTAATGAAACCATCGAGCAATAATGGTGACTCTGCGCCCATGTGCCCTATTCCTACAAAAGTGGCATCTGCTTGTTTAACTAATTCAAAAATACTTTTTACCGGGGCTAAGTCATGCAATAACTGCTTTTCCGCCACTGAAGTAGCAATAACGGGTAACGGCATAGGGTAATGTTTAGCCTGCACTCGATTAGCCATACTGACCACGATATCAAATGCTGATGCAGAACCGTCTAACATCATATTGCCTAATAGCGACACTATTTTATGTTGCGGACATTGCATCGAAGGTAACTCATCAATACAAGCTTTGAGTGCTCGTCCGGTACCAAAGGCTAGAGTTTTAGGCTGTTCAGATTTTAAGTACCGCTCTAATACACCTGCGCCACATTGCGCTAAACCATGCACGGAACTGTCGTCAGCAGGATCGCTGGGGACAATTTCGCATTCCAATAAATTGAAAGCTTGCGTTAACTGTTGGCCCAACTCCATACATTTAACAATGGGGTGATCTAAACGGACTTTAATTAACCCTTCACTAACCGCTAATGCGACTAAACGTTGCGCTGACTGTCTTGATACTTCTAATTTTTGGGCAATTTCATCTTGAGTATTCTTGGCGACGTAATATAACCATGCTGCTCTTGCCGCTTGCTCTAATCGCGCGAGTTCTGAATTCGACTTGCTATCCATGTTATCCCTTATATTCAGTATCAACGCATAACGCTGGCATCAGACGATTAAAATGGCGCCAATGACTTAGTACAGTTATCTCTGGATAAGCTTGTGACACTGGGTGTAACTCATCACTAACGTTATCAACTATATGACCACCGCCAATATAATGAATCACTTGCATTTTGGCGGCTACAGCTGCACTGACGCCAAAAAAGCTGTCTTCAATCACCAAACAATGTTGGGGCTCAATCCCCATGCTTTTAGCGGCATGCAAAAATAAATCAGGTGCTGGCTTACCTCGCTTAACTTCGCTGGCAGTAAAAACATTTGAACCAAACACATCCGTTAACCCTACAACTTCTAATGCTCTGGTTGTACGCGGTAAACTGCTGCTGGTTGCTATGCAATACGGTACTTTCAAGTCTGCCAATATCGATTTAATACCATCGGTTACTGTCAAATTATTTTCAAACTCAACCAATAACTGTTGACGATATTCTGCTTCAAACTGTTCAGGTAATGTAATCGCGAGCAAACGCTGTACTTTGTCGGCGACGGTGGAAAATTGACAGCCTAGAAAATGCTGTTGTACAAAAGCCATATCAATGCAGGCGCCCAATAGAGCCAGTTTATCGATTAACACTTTGGCGCTAATCACCTCACTGTCGATCACAACCCCATCGCAGTCGAATATTATTAATTGTGTATTTATGTTCATATGCTCGCCTTACTCGATCAAGTCAGATAACTCACTATATTTTACAGCCTGTTGAACTTAACACCCCAAGGTTCAATCCACCATAACAATACTTAAGCAGTCAACTAAGCTAAGTTTACACAGTAGAGTCACATCATTAATCCAACAACATTACACATTCGCACCAATACTGAGCATATGCCCTGCTGGTGAGCATATTCCCTTTTATAAATATTGATGTCAATCACAATTCTCTAATTAAATAAGCTAAACGAGCTTTAGCTATTGCTTATACACGTAGCTCAATCATAAAATGTTATTTAAATTCAATAGAATATTTTCAAAATAGTGATTCAGTCTGTTATTTCATCAATGTAATAAGTTCAAAAAACAGACTATTCCTATTGCAAAACAATTAAAAATTATCGCTTTCTCGGTTGAGACTTGTACTAGGGTAAGCGACAAGAAAATAAAGGAAGCACGGATGTCTGTATTACATTGGTGCTATAAACTGGTGTTAATGATGAACTCATA
>NZ_PJAP01000510.1:0-5792 GCF_002836795.1 Shewanella sp. 11B5
CGTTGAATTTTACTAAAGTCGACATCATCTTTAATAAACTCAGCAGCTAAACTGCGAGCATTATTATAGTAGAGGTTTACGTCCTTATTAAGTTGTCGAGTTACATTGGTTTCTTGGGGCTGTAAATCGACGAGCTGACGTAAGTTAGCTGATATTTGCAACACCATAGTATTGGCAACATCTAGTGCATCTTCTTCGCCTGTTGTAATAGCCGATTGGATCGTTTGATCTAATTGTAATATTAAGCCTTGATTCACCGTAGCAAGATTTAACGCAGGATAAAGTTGATTCTGAAGTCCATTTAAGCGTTGAGCATTACTTTTGCCAGTTTGATTATTGATGAGAATCGAAATGACAAATGACACGATAGCGACAAAGGTTAGCAGGGCAATTCGATGCTTGATTTTTAAATTAATGAGCTGCATGGGGCCTTTTGTTAATTTAGGAAGGTCTAAACTGATGGCGATAATAACAGTTTCAGTAGTGACTTAAAATATTAACATTCACTGTGGGTTGAATAATTACGTCGAAAAAATAATAACGGTGAGACACCAGAAGGATTTAATATTTGTAGTGTTTGAAATAATCTAATTTTTTAATGGCGGGAGGGGGGCTTTAATTCAATGCATTGATTTTGTTGTTATTCTAACTGTTGCCTTTATTTTTTATGAGCATTAATAATATTGAGCGTTTACATTGTATAAAACGATACAATATTTTTAAGTATGTTGAGTATTGATTTTGGTGCATTTGTTGATTGATGTTAATTTCATTAAGGTTAAATTAAGTTATAACTCATTCATTCTTGTTATTAATAATTAATGATAGCGGCTTTACATTATTTAAAGCCGCTATTGCATTATTTTGAATGGTTTACGGTATTAGTAGCCGATGGCGGCAGAACCTGCGCGTCTTGGGTCTGAAGCGCCAAAAAGACCTTGCTCTGTCATCATTATCGATTGAGTACTGCCAATCGACTCTTGCACTTTCACTTTGTGACCTTTGGCTTCAAGTAATGAAATCGTATCGCGATTCAATGTATGTTCCACCCAAATAAAATCAGGTAACCATTGGTGATGCATACGTGCAGCAGCAGTTGCTTCGGCAATGTTTAAGTTATGATCAATCACATTCATGATCATTTGCAGCGTAATATTAATAATTCGCGAGCCACCAGGGCTGCCGGTAACAATGAAAGGTTTGCCATCTTTCATCACCATAGTAGGACTCATTGAACTGAGAGGACGCTTATTTCCTTCTACCGCATTTGCGTCACCACCAATTAAGCCATAACCATTTGGTGTACCTGGTTTAGCCGAAAAGTCATCCATTTCATTGTTTAATAAAATGCCCGTGCCTTTAGCGACTAAGCCAGAACCATAACTAAAATTAAGAGTATAAGTATTAGCTACGGCATTGCCCCATTTATCGATAACTGAGAAGTGGGTAGTTTGATCGCTCTCATACGGCGCAAGGTTTCCAGGTTTTATTTCGCTGCTAGGTGTGGTTTTATTAATGGCGATTTTGCTGGCAATCTCTTTAGCGTATTCTTTGCTAGTCAATTGTTTAACTGGCACATTAACAAAATCAGGGTCACCTAAATACTCACTTCGATCTGCATAAGCATATTTCATTGTTTCGGCCATAAGATGCAAAGTGTTTGCGGTGTTGTGGCCTAATTTATCAATGGGGAATTGCTCGAGTACATTGAGCATTTCGATAATATGGATACCACCTGAAGATGGTGGCGGCATAGAAACCACTTCGTAACCTCGGTAATTACCCCGCACAGGTTCGCGTTCAATCACTTTATAGTTAGCCAGATCAGTTAAACTCATTATGCCGCCCGCATTCTGTACTGCAGAGACAATTTTCTTAGCCGTTTCACCTTGATAAAACCCTTTGCTACCTTTCTGGGCAATCAAAGATAATGACTGTGCTAACTCGGGTTGTTTGAGCAATTCATTGACTTGATAATTACTGCCGTCGGCATGGTAGAAAATCTCTGCCGAACTTGGCCATTGGGTAATACGAGATTTAAGACCCGCTAATGAGTTTGATAGATCTGAAGTGACTAATATTCCGTCTTTGGCGAGTTTAATCGCAGGCTTGATCACTTGCGCCATTTTCATGGTGCCATATTGTTTTAAGGCCAGCTCCATCCCCATAACAGTGCCTGGTACGCCAACGGCTAAACCATGTTCACGACTGAGTTTGTCAACTGCATTACCTTGTTCATCAAGGAAGATATCTTTGTGTGCTTTAGCAGGGGCTGTTTCACGGTAATCGATAGCAATGGTTTTATTTTGCTCGGCTAAATGCACCAACATAAAGCCACCGCCACCAATATTACCCGCGCGAGGTAAGGTTACTGCAAGGGCGTAGGCCACTGCTACCGCCGCATCGACTGCGTTGCCACCTTGTTTTAAAATATCAACGCCAATTTGACTGGCTAATGCTTCTTGGCTTGAAACCATGCCATGCTTAGCATAGATTGGCTGAGCCGTTGCCATTTCACTAAAGATTGAAGCTTCATTTGCCTGGCTGTCAGCAATATGAAGTGCAGGATAACAAAGTGTAAGAGTTAATGCGGTGCTCAAAAAAAGCGGGGTTAACTTAGGGAATCGTGTCACGATCAATCCTTGGTGTGTATTGAGAAGATATTGTGATAGAACATGCCACAGGATAGCAACAATTGGTATGAGTTTTAACGGTTGAGCATTAATTATTATAGGGTAGGTGTGGGTGGAACAAACACAAACGCGAGTTTATCAATATAAATTTGTTAATAGTATTAGCAATATAGATTCTTTAGTATGGAATACTTTTTTTGGATCATTTCATCCTTTTACGCGCCATGAATATTTATCCGCTCTGGAAATGAGTCGCTGTGTTAGCACTGAAACAGGCTGGACACCGATGCACCTTATGGTGATGGATGGCGATAATATTATTGCATTAATGCCGTTGTACCTTAAAAGTCATTCTTGGGGCGAATATGTGTTTGATTGGGCATGGGCAGAAGCTTATGAGCGTCATAATATAGATTATTACCCCAAGCTCGTGAGCAGTGTACCTTTCACTCCTACTACAGGGCGGCGTATTGGTATTGATCAAAGGTTACCAAAACACGATCAACAACACTTGATTGACGGTATTCAAACCTATCTGTCACAAACGGTTATGAAACAGGGATGGTCATCTTGGCATTGTTTATTTACCAATACCGAGCAACATCTTCAGTTTGCACAAGCAGGGGTAATGGAGCGTGTTGGTTGTCAGTTTCATTGGCACAACCAAAACTATGCTGATTTTAATGACTTTCTCAGTACATTAACGTCACGTAAACGCAAAAATATCACTAAAGAGCGGACTTCAGCAAGGCAGCAACTACAGTTCCGATTTATTGATGGTGATAATGCGAGTGCAGAGCAATGGCAAGATTTTGTGCGGTGTTATCAAAATACTTATTTAAAGCGTTCGGGTCATAAAGGGTATTTATCGGCAGCATTTTTTGAGCAGATAGCAGCAACTATGGGCTCAATGATACGACTATTATTGATTGAAAATAGTGACGCACAATTAGTGGCATCAGCATTATATTTTGTGTCAGACACACATTTATATGGTCGCTATTGGGGAGCGTTAACTGAATGTGACCATGTCCATTTTGAAGCATGTTATTACCAAGGCATTGAGTACGCTATTGCTAATAAATTAAGCGTTTTTGATGCTGGTGCACAAGGCGAACATAAAGTAGCGCGAGGATTTCGCTCGGTTAAAACTACCTCAAGTCATTTTATTGCTCATGAAGGCTTTAATGATGCTATCGGTGACTTTTGTAAACAAGAACAATCTCATATCGACATTTATATGCAACAAATGTGTGAACAACTGCCGTATAAGTCAATTGATAATACATCAACATAATATGGAGTAATTTACACATCCATTGTTCTTTAAGGGTTAGCCTAGTGCTAACCAAATACCAACCAGAATCATCAAGCTTCCGGCGATACGATTCATCCAGCGGATATTATCTCCGCGGCTTAAAAATAACCGTAAGCTTTTACCGCCGCTAGCATAAGCCAGCATAGACACACTTTCGGTAACCATTATTATACCAAGCAAAACGGCGAGTTGTGGCCCGACGGCATTATCGACATTTATAAATGGCGGTAATAGTGAAATCATAAAAGCCCAACCTTTAGGGTTGGCAATCGCGGTAATAAATCCTTGGCTGATTAAGCTCATGCGACTGGCTTTGACTTCAATACCAGTGATGATGGCCATTTTGCCTTTAGCACGCCACATATTAATGCCAATGTAGCCAAGGTAAGCACCACCCACCCACTTAAGAATATCGAACACCTGTGGGTAATTTAGCATGATGCTGGCAACCCCAAGTACTGCTGCAATGGCGACCAACGCCACGCCCACTAATTCGCCTAACATCATCCATAAGGTTCTGCGTACACCAATACTCATTCCGAGTGTCATGGCTAAAGTCATGCACATACCGGGGGTGATAGACACAAAAAAGAACGTTGGAATAAACACAGCGAGTACAGCGTAATCTGGCATTAGAAAGGTCTTTAATTAGAATGTAGATGGCAGAGTGTAAAGGCCTAAAATGATAAAAACCAGCAATTTGCTGGTTTTTATGTATCACTTCGTGTCTATAAAATTACAGCACGCCGCGTTTCATTTGATCGCGTTCGATTGATTCAAATAACGCAGTAAAGTTACCTTCACCAAAGCCAAGGTTGTTTTTACGTTGAATGATTTCAATGAAGATAGGGCCAAAAAGATTTTTGGTGAAAATTTGCAGTAAATAACCCTCATCATCACCATCAACCAAAATTTGATGATGTTTGATACGATCGTGATCTTCGGTCACCTGTGGCAACTTCTCGAAAATGGTGTCGTAATATTCAGGAATAATATCCAGTGTTTTGATTGAGGTGCCTTCCATTGCATCAAGTGAGGCCACAATGTCGCGACTTCTAAATGCAAGATGCTGAACACCTGGGCCATTGTATTCACCTAAGTATTCATCAATCTGATTTTTATCATTGCCTTTACCTTCGTTTATCGGGATACAGAAACTGCCATCCGGTGAACGTAGGGCATAAGATACCAATGCGGTTTGTGCGCCGCTGATATCAAAATAACGCACTTCAGTAAAACCAAAGATGTCTTTGTAAAAGTTAGCCCATTTTTCCATAGTGCCTTTGTAGACATTATTGGTTAAATGGTCGACTTCCATAAAGCCTTTTTCAGGCGTTACGATAGGCTGCTCTAAATCAACAAAGTCAGTTTGATAAATATTGTTTTGCTCACCAAAAGTGTCAATAAAATAAATCAAGCTATCGCCGATACCGTAAATAGCTGGGTAAGGCATATCTTTATTGGCATCATCGGCTGGTTTTGCACCACGGGCAACGGCTTCTGTAAATGCAAACTGTGCATCTTCTACACGCCAACCCATTGAACAAATAGCCGGGCCATGAGATTTGGCAAATTCTGCAGAAAACCCTGCACGGCCTTTATTCAATAGAAAGTTAATGTCATTTTGTTTGTAGTAAACAATGTCATTATTTTTGGCTTTTTTTAACATCGAAAAACCAAAATCGATGAATACCTGATGCATGTATTCAGTATCTGGGCTAGCAAATTCGGTGAATTCAATGCCTAACAGGCCCAGTGGGTTTAGTTCGCTTGCCATTTTGTTTTCCTTTATTTTATGTCAACACGCCATCACTCTTTGGTGACTTGGGTTAGCTATAAAT
>NZ_PJAP01000511.1:0-5767 GCF_002836795.1 Shewanella sp. 11B5
AACCCTATCGAGAATTAAAACACTTAACAAGTTAGGCATTGGTTGATTGGCTATCACCGGGTGAATAGAAGCCCCATTATCGCGCATCAACATGTCACACTGGCGCTATTATGGCGATGTTAACGTCGTAAAGTGACCATTAAGCCCCACTTTTGTTCAAATAAACATCATACGCACAGCATTAGTGCAATTATGGCTTTTAGTGGTATTTGATTATGAAATCTTAAAAAAAATAGCCATAATCTAGATAAAAATAAAGATACTTCAGCGAAGTGATGGTTTCACAATACATTACTCAAACAAAAAGATATTTAAAAGAGATAAAATCATTAAAATAGCCATATTTATGATGTTATCTCAAAAAACATGCTTGGCAGTTAACGAAAATGCTGGCAAAGTAGGAACCAGATAAAGATTAGCCAACGCTGCTGGAGCCGTATTATGTGTTCAATATTTTCAATTTTAGACATCAAAACTGATGCAAGTAAACTTCGCCAAGTGGCGTTAGAAATGTCAAAACTACTGCGTCACCGCGGCCCAGATTGGTCTGGCATATATGCTGATGACAAAGCCATTTTAGCGCATGAACGTTTATCGATTGTTGACGTTGACCACGGAGCGCAACCGCTTATCAGCCTTGATGGCAACATAGTATTAGCCGTAAACGGTGAAATTTATAACCACAAGCAGTTAAAAGCTCAGCTAGGTGACAAATACCAGTATCAAACCAACTCAGACTGCGAAGTGATCTTGTCACTGTACCAAGAATACGGTTGTGACTTTTTAGACAAACTGAACGGTATCTTCGCATTCGTACTGTATGACAAAGCCAAAGGCACTTACTTAATCGGTCGCGACCACATGGGCATTATCCCACTTTATACAGGTCTAGATTCGTCTGGTAACTTCTACGTTGCCTCTGAAATGAAAGCATTAATGCCCGTATGTAAAACAGTTGAAGAGTTTTACCCTGGACAGTATTTATATTCTGCTGACAGTAAACCAACCCAGTATTATCACCGTGACTGGCGCGATTTTGACGCCGTTAAAGATAACCCAGCTAGCATTGAAGAATTACGTGAAGCATTAGAAGCAGCGGTAAAACGCCAGTTAATGTCTGATGTTCCTTACGGAGTATTATTGTCTGGTGGCCTAGATTCATCAGTGATTTCTGCCATTACACAAACATATGCAAAACACCGGATTGAAAACGACGGCGAAACAGGCGCATGGTGGCCACAACTGCATTCATTTGCAGTAGGGTTAGCTGAGTCTCCTGATTTGGTCGCGGCGCAAAAAGTGGCAGATGCTATTGGTACAATTCATCACCCTATTGTGTATACCTTCCAAGAAGGCTTAGATGCGATTAAAGAAGTGATTTATCACTTAGAAACTTACGACGTAACCACTATTCGTGCCGCTACGCCAATGTATTTAATGGCACGTAAAATTAAAGCCATGGGCATTAAAATGGTGTTGTCTGGCGAAGGTGCTGACGAACTATTTGGTGGTTATCTGTATTTCCATAAAGCGCCTAACGCCCAAGCGTTCCATGAAGAATTAGTGCGTAAGCTTGATAAGCTGCATTTATTTGATTGCTTGCGTGCCAACAAAGCCATGGCAGCATGGGGACTTGAAGCGCGTGTGCCTTTCTTAGATAAAGAGTTTATTGACGTAGCAATGCGCATCAACCCTGAAGCGAAGATGTCTAAAGATGGTCGCATCGAGAAGCACATTTTACGTCAAGCGTTTGAGCACAAATTACCAAAAGAAGTGGTATGGCGCCAAAAAGAACAGTTCAGTGACGGCGTAGGTTACTCGTGGATTGATGGCTTAAAAGCCCATGCAGCAGAAAACGTAGATGACGTGCAATTTGCTAACGCAAAATTCCGTTTCCCATACAACACGCCAGAGTCGAAAGAAGCCTATTTCTACCGCAGCTTCTTTGAAGAGTTTTTCCCATTAGCCAGTGCCGCTGAAACAGTGCCAGGTGGAAAAACCGTTGCGTGTTCAACCCCTGAAGCACTATTGTGGGATGCAAGTTTACAAGGACTTAACGACCCATCGGGCCGCGCAGTTAAAAATGTTCACGCTAGCGCATATTAGATTTACGTGTTCTGTTCTTAAAATGTAAACGCATTTCAAGAACTGATGGCATTAACAGAAAAGCACACCAATTAATGGTGTGCTTTTTATTTTAAAAAATTACGACTTAAAAAAGTTTATATATAATTAGTCATTTTGTGACATTTTTTTATTGAGATGAATAGTGCCAGTTTCTTTTCTCTTCTTGATTTTTATGTTGATAAGTTCCACCGTTAACGAGAATGCCATTGCAAAATAGATGTACCCTTTTGGTACATGGAAATCGAGACCCTCAGCAACTAAAGTGAATCCAATTAACAATAAAAATGACAATGCGAGCATTTTAATCGTCGGATTTTCTTCAACAAATATACTGATTGGTTTGGCGGCGAACAACATCACAATGACAGATAAAACGATAGCAATAACCATTATCGATATATTATCAACCAAGCCAACAGCAGTAATGACTGAATCTAATGAAAATACAATATCGAGAATCGCGATCTGAATTAACACTGAGTAAAAGCCAACTTGTGCAACACCATGAGTTGATTCGGTCGGAATATCAAAGCTCGTATGAATTTCATGAGTTGATTTGGCTAATAAAAATAAACCGCCAAAAATTAAAATCAAATCACGACCTGAAATAGCATTATCTAGCAAGGTAAAAATAGGCTCTACGAGCCCCATGATCCAAAATAAACTTAATAGTAGACCTAATCTAGCTACCATCGCTAAACCTATCCCAATGAGTCTTGCTTTATCTCTTTGATGAACAGGTAACTTTCCAACCACAATCGAGATAAAAATAATATTATCAATACCGAGTACAATCTCGAGTGCTATCAGGGTTAAAAGTGCCACCCATGCTTGCGGATCTGCTATCCATTCGAACATATACTACCTCTATAATTGAATTTCATTGCCATAGGTTACTCTCGCAGAGAATCTACATTAGCCAAAAATCAACCACAATAGACAACATTTGTTTTGTGAAAATATATTTTTTCTAAGCATTTATTTTAAATTTGCTATGAATGATTTTAAAAGTTAGTTTTAAGAAATAAACTTTATTTATATTGAGATACCATGACAGACATCAGCATTTTTAATCTTGAGATGACCGACCGCAGTCAATTAAAACCTAAGCACGATGCCAACGGCTTAACCGTGGTTGAAGTGAAAATAAAACAATATCAATTCAATCGTTTTTTATATCAATTTGTGGGTGCAGCCTGGGAGTGGACAGACAAATTAGCGTTGTCCGATAGTCAATGGCAGGAATACAGCGAAGCGGATAACTTGCATTTATTTGTGGCCTATAAAGACGGTGCACCAGCGGGTTACTTTGAATTACAGCAGCAAGATGATGCAACTGTCGAGATTATGTATTTTGGTTTAGGAGAGCGCTTTATCGGTAAAGGCTTTGGTGGCTATTTACTGACTCAAGCCATTGAACAAGCGTGGTCGCTACCTAACACCCGCCGAGTTTGGGTGCATACTTGCTCGTTAGATCATCCAAGCGCTTTACAAAACTATCAAGCTCGCGGGTTTAGCTTATTTAGAACAGATACCGAACCCAGAACTAACCCAACAGCGGTGTAGCTCAATACGATATGTAGTGATCAACAATTATAGATTAGCGCCCTACTAGCGTTTTTTACGTGCAATAGCGCGTTGTTGTAATGTTTCTAGCAACGCACTTTTTTGTTGTTGGTCCATAGTATGCCAAGCCAAAATCTCATCGAGCGAACGATGACAGCCTAAGCAGATATCACGCTGGTCTAAACAACATTGCCTCACACAAGGTGAGGCAATTTGATTGTCGTTATTCTGACCAGACGGCATATTCGTTACCATTGACGTCGCTAAAATGGAAACGCCTACCGCCAGGAAAACTGAATACGGCTTTGGTGATGAGTCCACCAGCCTGAATGATTTTAGCTTCTGTGGCGGCCAAATCTTGGCTGTAAAGCACAATTAACGGGCTGCCATTTGCTAAGGTGAATTGAGAGTCTGCTTGATAAAAACCACCATCAATTCCGACCTGCAAAAAACAACTGTATTGAGGACCATAGTCTTGAAACTGCCAACCGAAAACCTGAGTAAAAAAGGCTTTGGTTGCGATGAGGTCTTTCACGGGTATTTCTAAATAATTAATACTATGATGTTGACTCATACTCACCTCTGTTACTCTGTTATTTGGCTGACAATATTATATGGTTGACAGTATTATATGGCTGACAGTGCCACAAAAATAATAAGATTGCAGATTAACGTTATTGCTGCAGCAATGCCGCTACGGCACCAATAATACCGCCGAACACACCACCCCACACAACTAACCAACCCAGATGGGTTTTAATCATGTCTTGAATGATTTGTTTCACTAATGCTGGCGTAAGTTCATTTAAACGCTGTTCCACAATATTGGCCACTTTAGCTTGCATGTCTGCGATGACATCCGGCTTTTCAAGCTCATTGACTAAAATAGCATTGAACTCTTCACTTTGAGCCAGTTCAACTAACGACAGTTTCATTTTTTCAATAAACGGCTCTTTCAGTGGGATCAACGCCTCGGTACCACCAAACATCGCTAACATGCCACCAAACGATGACTTTTCGATAGTCGACACTAATGCATCAAATGATGGCGCTAAATCAATCTTTTCAATCACAGGGGTTAAATCAATACTGCTGGCGCTGCTGGTTGTCAAAAAGCGATCGATATTCTCTTGAGTAAAAAATTGCTGCATCATTAAATGTTTAATGCCCGCTTTAAACTCTTCAAATCGTGATGGAACCACACCGGAACCATATAAACCGGGGACTTTTTCAAACAACATATGGATTGCTAACCAGTTGGTTAATGCACCCGACAACGCAAATAACCCTATTGTCATGACGATTTGTTGTTGTAACACATACCCAACCAGCATGAAGATAGCCGCGATAAGGTTGGTTAATACGCTCTTATTCAATCTCTTTTCCTTAACATCTATGATGAAAAAATAATAAAAAACCTCAGCTATTTTATCAGAAATAACTGAGGTCTACATAATTCATCGTTCATCTCAGCGCAGGCTTGATTACCATGGATAATGGCAAACAAATAATACGGATCAATTTACGCCGTACAACTTAAGGATTCAGGTTCGATAGGTACTTGAGAATCATGGTGGTTAATCAATAATACCCCAGTACTTTGTGCCAACAATTGGGCCTTTTGGTACATTTGGCTAACAACATCCTGCTGCTGATATTGAGGTTTTACAAACACATCTTCCAAATACCACACGGGAGCAAGGCGCAATGAAGAAAACGACGGGTACAATTGAATAAAACCCACCATTTCATCGTCTCTGATGGAGACAAAAATCATCGAATCATTTTCGGCCAAGCGGTGCTTCAAAAAATGATGACACGCGGGAAAGTCTGAGGGTTGTTGTAATTGCTGCCGATATAGATCAAATAGCAGGCTCAATGGTTCTAAATCGACGCTCGAAGCTAGACGTATTTGCATTTCTCATCCTTGAAAATAGAATTAAATACCGCGTATGAATATCGCAAGTATTATGCCTATTGAGTGATGGCATCGAGCCACCAGGTTAAAAACAATATGTCACTATAAGTATTTAACGCATAAAACAAAATTAACCGATGTAAAGAAGATAAATAG
>NZ_PJAP01000512.1:0-5767 GCF_002836795.1 Shewanella sp. 11B5
TACCTTAACAAGAGTGACTACTGCCCAGTGGATAATCAGGATTTTTTAGAAAAACGTAGATTTATCATTAAATTAGGTAAGTACCTGCACAAATTTGGTACTCCTGCGTATCGCTTAGAATCCCATTTGCAAACGGTATGTAATACCCTTGGTATTGAAGGATATTTTTTAATATCGCCAACATCGATGACATTTGTACTCCAACATGACACTGAGCAAGAATACAATCACGTTGCACGCGTTAAACCTGGCGACTTAGATTTAGGCTCGTTAGCTCGTACCTTTGAGTTGGTTGAAGAGCTCAGTTCTGGACAGCGAACCTTACAAGAAGCATTAGAACGCTTAGAAGAAATCGCCAATAAACCCAATCCTTATGGCCATAAACTGACGCTGTTAGCTTTTGGTTCAAGCGCGGGTGCCTTCGCCATGTTAATGGGTACCGGTTGGCATGACGTTTTTTGGTCAGCTATTTTTGGTTTACTGGTATACAGCTTAGTTTTTTGGGCCGAACGCTCAAAACGTATCGCAGAAATGCTCGAACCGATGGCAGCGGTAGTGTGCGCTATCTTGGCATCGGGGATTGCGCAATTAGACCCGAGTATCAATTTACCCGTAACCATTTTGTCGGGGATTATTATTTTTGTTCCCGGTCTTGCACTCACTCTCGGCTTAGCAGAACTTGCCGCCCGAGATTTAATCTCTGGTACGGCACGTATTATGGATGCGGTGATGCAGTTATTTAAACTGTATTTTGGTGCCGTGCTTGGTATGACCATTGGTAAAGCTATCTTTGGTGAAACTATCTATGTCGAACCAATACCATTACCTCGTTGGGCTATTTGGTCTGCGGTGCCGTTACTGTCCATGTCGTTGGTTATTATCTTTAAAGCACGCTTAAAAGACTCTCCTTGGGGCATATTTGCTGGCATTGTGGCATTTTTCTCTGCCATGCTAGGTGGGATTTATCTAGGTGAGTCTATTGGTATTTTTGTCGGTGCACTAGCCGTGGGTATCTATTCAAATCTGTATGCGCGTTGGATGAAAGCGCCTGTGTCGATTGCGTTACTGCAAGGTATCGTTATTCTCGTTCCTGGTAGCAAAACCTATATTGGTCTCAATGCATTAATTTCGGGCGAAACCATGCTCAATCAAGCCCATTTGGGCTCACAAATATTCTTAATTTTTATGTCCTTAATCGCTGGGCTTATTTTTGCTAACGTTATCGTGCCCCCTCGCCGTTCGTTATAAATCTTACAAGTTAACATTACCTTCCTATCGATATTAAAGGGCAGCTATAAATGCTGCCCTTATTTTTTAACAACTCAAATACCCATACAATTTAAATGGATTAATGAAATTTTTATTCAAGCTAAATGCTTGACTATTATGTTATTCAGGTATGATATGAAACAAAGAGGCAACATAAAAAGTTCATATTGAAAACAATAGTTCTATTCTTACAGACCTCTCAAAAAACATAACAATAAAAATAAGGACGAAGCTATGCCAATCATATTTATGGCAGTATTTTTTTTCGTCATCCTGCTTTCTTCGCCTGCTGTTCAAGCAACTATTGCTGACAGTGCGGCACAGTTAAAAGCCAACGATGACTCTGTCACTACGCCCTCTAGTCCATCGACAATCAATAAGCATGATGTCGAAAAAGTCGCGAACATTGTAATTGTTAGTCATCCTATTTTTGATGAGTCAGCTCCGGACGCTATTTTCCTTCACCGTTGGGCAAACTATCTGCATATTAATACCAAAGAGTCGACCATCCTCAATAGCTTAAGCTTTGAAAAAGGCGAAAAAATTACTCAAAAAGATCTTGAAGAAGCGCAGCGCTTATTGCGCTATGAACCTTACATTCGCGATGCAGATATCAACATTGCCAGAAAAGATCCACTAGCCGACGACAACGTTGAAGACGTAGTATTAGTCGAAACCTGGGATAACTGGTCATTACTGCCAACAGTCAGTTTGAGTAAAAATGGCGGCGACACTAAATACTCGTTTGGTATGAAGGAAGATAACTTACTGGGTTTAGGGGTTAAAACTAAAATAAAATACCAATCGAGTGCCGACCGCACCGGATATAAGTTTGCCTTTGATGCTCCAGTAAGATGGATTAAACACGGTAATGTGTCGGTCGATTTTTACGACAACAGTGACGGCCAAGCATCTGCTATCGCCTTTAATAAGCCCTTTTATACTCTAGACACTCAAAACATGTACGCCCTGTCATGGTTAACAGATACCCGCATCGACACCATAAGACAAAATGGCCAAGACATTAACGAATTTGAACATGTTATTGATTATGCTAACGTTGGATTTGGTTGGTTAGTCGATAAAACGCCAGATCAATTGCACCGTATTAGCCTAGGGATAACCCAAGACCAACATCAATTCAATAACATCGACGATTACCCTATTTCACCATTACCGTTTGATCGTGAGTTTATTTACCCTTGGATCAGCTACGAATACCTGCAAGACCAATACACAGTGCTGAACAATATTCATCTAATTAATAATAACGAAGACTTTAACTTAGGTTGGCACCACACTGTAAGTTTAGGATTGGAAACCAATGACGTTGCCGACAGTGCTGCTGTGGGTTATCACGTAACGGCTTCAAGCAGTCGCGGTTGGCAGGAAGACAATCAATTATTGCTAATGACCCTTAATGCTCGAACGGATATTCAAACTGGCCAACAAGATTTTTATAATGTCGGTTTAGCCGCTGAATTTTTCCACCAAATCAGCCCTAAGTGGACAGCCTATTCCAAGGCGCGTATCGCAACCTCACACAATAACTATCTTGATCAAACGTTTGCTCTTGGCGACGAAACCGGTGTACGGGGATATCCCAACGACTACCAACATGGTGAAAATCAATGGTTGCTCACGAGTGAAATCCGATACTATCCAAACATCAATTTATATCAACTGGCCGAGTTAGGTTGGGCTGTTTTTGCCGATATAGGTCAAGCAAGCGGTGGCCCAGATGAGCAAAACGAAGTTGATGGCCCTATTGGTAGTATTGGTATTGGCGCACGGATTTACTCTTCTAAATCCAGTTACGGTAACGTAGCCCATGTTGATATTGCCGTCCCGATCACTACGGGCAACGACATCAACGCTTGGGAGTTCAGATTCCAAGTTAAAGACCATTTTTAATCCGGCAAACCGTTCGATTGCTATCGTATCTAACGAGAACAGCTAGTACTAACGTGTGAAAAATTTAGGCTAAACGCTTAAAACGCACCAGGTGCTGCTGATCTTTGGCGGTTATGATCCGCCCAACAAAACGATTTACTTTATACAACCATGTACAGCAAGGTTATATCGTCATTATGCACGAATCACTTGTTGCAAACTTTTTACGATAAAATAAGCAAGACTGCTTAACAGGTCTCTTCTAACTGAACTTATGGTTTCAGTTTTCTGCATTATCGCTTACTCCTACAGGGCAACGACATATCACGCGGTCAGATTTTTATACAATGACGACAAGCAGCAGTGAAATTCATAATGAAGATCTGCAGCCCTTAGTTAAATGAATTATTAATATCTAACTGATTTAATGCAAAAAAGTAAAAAATGTAAATAATGTGTACTAGTTAATGATAATGAATATCATTAACTACCTTTCATTATTTGTTAATCGGTATACCTATGTTATTTAAGCCTAGCCAATTGGCTATTGCGACACATTGTGCATTATTTTTATTAGTACTCCCCGTAACTCATGCCAATGCAGAATCTTCAACACAAGCCACAGAAAACCAAGCTTCAATGGAGCGAATGATTATTACTGGCAGTCGCTCTGCTGAACGGATAGAGGAAGTCCCTTCTTCAGTCACGCTTATTGAGCAACAAACCCTCGCACAAGACATGTTAATGACTTCGCAGTTACAAAACTTACTCGCATTTCGCGTTCCAGGGTTAGCGCCAAGCACTGGCACATCGAGTAACTCGGGACAAAACTTACGCGGTCGTGCCGCACTAGTCATGATTGACGGCGTGCCACAATCTACCCCATTACGAAATGGAAAATTAGGCATAAGCTCTATCGATGCAGGGGTCATTGAGCGTATTGAAGTGATTAAAGGAGCGACCTCAATTTATGGCAATGGTGCTTCAGGCGGCATCATCAACTACATCACTAAACGAGCCAGTGAAGATAAAGCACGAGTGAAGGTTGGGGCTTCCAGTAAATTTAGTGCGGTAAAATTACAAGACAGTGCCGGTTATCGAGTGGATACATCAATAGACGGCATGGTTGATAATTTCAGTTACGTATTTAGTGCCATTACCGAAAAAACAGGTGTTGAACGTGATTCCGAAGGTGATGCTATCGGATTAGTCTATGGTTTATCAGAAACTAAATCCAACAACTATTTTACCAAACTTGGCTACCAATTTGACGACGATAAGTCGATTCAACTGACTTATAACTACTACGAAGCCCAACAAGAGTCTGACTACATAGATGTTGTTGGCAATGCTAACACTGGCGAAAAAACTTACTCGATAGAAAACCCTACTGGGATAGCAAAGCTGGGCGTACCTCAAGGACCGCGCGGTAATCATAACCTAATGTTAAAATTCGTCGACCAAGAGATATTCACTAACACCCAATTAACCGTTGATGGTTATCTGCAAAAAATTGAAAACATGTTTTTCTTTTCAAGTGCACTAGCTAACCTAAGCGAAGGTTACGAAGGGGGACAATCATTCATCAAGTCAGAGAAGAAAGGCCTACGTGTTAACTTTGCTACCCAAGTTGATTGGGATAATGTTGAATCAACCTTTATTTACGGTATTGATGCGCTGCAAGACATCAGTTCACAACCATTAGAAGACGGCCGAATTTGGGTGCCTGAAATGGACATGCGTAACTTAGCCGTTTATTTACAAACTAAGTTTGTTATTGCCGATGATTGGGTTTTTAAAGCCGGTATCCGCCAAGACAGTGTAGATTTAACGGTCGATGATTATCAAACTTTAAAACTTTGCCGAACGCCAAGTACTTGCTCAATACCTTTTGATGTCACAGGCGGAGAATTAACATATAACTCAACCACCTATAATATTGGCTTGCGTTACAATATGAACGAGTTATTTAACCCGTTCATGAGCTTTTCCCAAGGTGCAGATATTTCTGATATTGGTCGTCTTTTACGAACCGCCACAGTCGATGATATTGCATTAATCCGCACTGAATCATCCATTGTTGATAATTATGAAATCGGTTTTTCTGGTCAACTTGGTGATCTGAATTATGAAATTGCCGCCTACCGAAGTAAATCAGAATTAGGCACAAGTAACAGCTTTGATGCAACAACAGGCATTTACTTACCCGTACGCGCACCACAAAAAATTTGGGGTTATGAAGCGCAAGTTGATTATCAAGTGTTAAATAATCTCAATACAGGTTTAAGCTATAGTTGGGTTGAAGGTAAAGACACCGAAACCGATACTTATATAGATGGTGGCACCATATCCCCCCCTAAATTAACAGCTTATATTAGTTGGCAGCCCGTTGAAGAAGCTAGTATCGGCATTAACTACATGTATGTCGGTGACCGTGACCGATTTGAGCCAGTTGATGGCGCATATATTGGATCTCAAAGCCCTATAGAAAACTATAATGTAGTGAATCTAACCAGTAGCTATCAACTCAATAATTGGCAACTATCACTAGGTGTAGAAAACTTGCTCAATGAAGATTATTTTTCTGCCCGAGCACAATCTTCTA
>NZ_PJAP01000513.1:0-5766 GCF_002836795.1 Shewanella sp. 11B5
TGTACCCAGTGGATAAAACCCGCAAGTCAATGGCGCTAATCGAACTGATTAAAACCAATGATTGGAAACAGGTGTTAGTGTTTTCTCGTACTAAACATGGTGCTAACCGTTTAGCGAAAAGCCTAGAAGCTGCTGGCATCAAAGCCGCTGCCATTCATGGTAATAAAAGCCAAACAGCACGTACTAAAGCATTGGCAGATTTTAAAGCCGGTGCAGTACAAGTCATGGTTGCAACAGATATTGCTGCACGTGGTATCGACATCGATCAACTGCCATTTGTGGTTAACTTTGACTTACCTAACGTACCTGAAGATTACGTGCATCGTATTGGCCGTACCGGCCGTGCTGGTTCAACAGGTCAAGCAGTATCATTAGTGGGTCTTGAAGAAGTTAAATTACTGCATGATATCGAGCGTTTAATCAATCGCGTTATTGAGCGTAAGCAACTTGCTGGTTTTGAAGCACCATTCACGATCCCTGAAGCGAGTAGCAGATCTGGCGGTAATAGCGCTAAAAAGCCAAACCCGAATCGCAGTAAACATGCTCAACAGCATGCAAATGATGGCGCTCATGGTGATAAACCAGCGCGTAAACCTGACTCTCGCCAACCATCACGCAGTCACGATAAGCCTGTAGATCCTAAAGCAGAAGCTAGAGCGAATGGTAATAAACCACCACAGCGTAATCGTCCACCACGTCGCAGTGGCACTGCACCAGTAGTTTCAAGCAGTAGCAGTAATCCTTATGCCAACGCTAAAGTTAAAAGCTAACTAGCGATAGAGCATAAAAAAGCCGGTGAACATTGTTCAGCGGCTTTTTTATTATTCAGGCATAACCAATCGATTATCAATCGATGGCTACCCTGCAGATAGCAAAAGATTCAGTTACATGAACCAAGCACGATAGCTACGGCCTTTTAACTTACCTTTACTGATGATATTCATCGCTTGTTTAGACACATTGCTTTTTACGGCAAAGTAAGCGCGAAAATCAGTTACTTTAATTTTACCAATATCGTTAAAATCTAAACCATTGCCACCCGTTAATGCCCCAACAATGTCACCTGGACGGATTTTTTGCTTTTTACCAGCTTCAATCTGAATGGTGATCATTTCAGCAGCAAGCGGTTGTTTGTTTAGCGCACTCATTGGCGGTAAAGGCTCACTGACGACATCTTTGTTCATGGCTTCTTCAATCATCGCCATTTTGTAACCGTCTTCTTCACCAAAGAAAGTATATGCGGCTCCAGAACTGCCAGCACGGCCAGTACGGCCGATACGGTGAATATGCACTTCAGTATCGTAAGCAATATGATAGTTAAATACTGCGTCTAACTCATCAATATCCAAACCACGTGCTGCTACGTCGGTAGCAACTAAAATACGCGCACTACGGTTAGCAAACTGCAATAACATTTGATCGCGATCGCGCTGCTCTAAATCGCCATGTAATGCTAGTACGCTAAAGCCAAACTCATGTAATGAGTCAGCCACTTGTTGGGTTTCACGCTTGGTATTACAAAACACGACTGCGCTTCCAGGCTGCTTATCTAATAACAATAAACGCAATGCCTCAAGACGGCCTTGGTTATCTTCGATACGGTAAAAATGTTGATCGATAGTGAGGTTATCGTGCTTAGCTTCAACTTTAACCATTACCGGTTTATACAGAATTTGATCGGCAATCGCTTGGATTTGATCTGGGAAAGTGGCACTAAACAACAATGTTTGGCGCTCACGAGGTGCCGCGGCAATGATTTGATCAATATGCTGTTGGAAGCCCATTTCTAACATGCGGTCGGCTTCATCTAAAATCAGCATGTTCATGTTACTTAAATCTAAACGGTTGCGATCTAAATGATCAACAATACGACCAGGGGTACCGACAATGATGTGTGCACCGTGCTCTAATGAACCAACTTGCGGTCCCATTGGTACGCCACCACACAGTGTCAGCACTTTAACGTTATGAATACCACGGGCCAAGGTACGAATGTCTTTCGCTACCTGGTCGGCTAGCTCACGCGTTGGGCATAGCACCATGGTTTGGATGCGAAAACGTTTTACATCCAGTTTATTGAGCAGTCCTAAACCAAAGGCAGCTGTTTTACCTGAACCCGTCATCGCTTGGCCGATAACATCTTCACCGGCCAAAATAGGCGGTAAGCTCTCAGCTTGGATCTGAGTCATCGATTCAAAACCCATAGTTTGGAGGTTTTCAAGCAATTCAGGTTTTAATTTAAGTGATGTAAAAGCCGTGTTAACGACCGGTTCTGTAGACTGACTCAAGGCAAATATCCTCTGATATCGAAAGGTAAAAAGCAGGCAAAAGCTGCAAAAATATATACCAATACCATTACATAAATGAGCCAATAACCTACAAAATAATCATTAAATAGCGGAACAAAATTAGCATATACAATGATGTTATATGAAAAATGCTTACCGCTATTTGCGAACGATTTATCTTGCCTGAAGGAACAGATAATAAATAAGATTGGTGTGAGCAAAGGCCTTAAAACAAACCTAAGCCAGATGTCAGCTATTGTAGCAATTTTATTCCTAGTTCGCTGACAAATATTTATCGATAATTCAGCTTATTTTGAGGTTAACGTTAAGCAATTTGGCCAAAGTGACCTTGTTGATAATCGCGTACAGCTTGTTCGATCTCTGCCTGGGTATTCATAACAAACGGCCCCATGTGAACAATTTTTTCGTTAATCGGCCTGCCTGCTAATATTAACAATCCAGCGCCAGTGGCCTCGGTTTGAAAATGACAGACTTCAAGTGCATCTAAAGCTAAAAACTGCCCTGCTCTTGCGGTTTCTCGCAAACCTTGAGCATCAATATAGTGAAGCTCACCTTGATACACATAAACGCAAACGGTTTGATGTTCGGCAAGATTCAGCGTGCCATGACCATATTCAGTTAACGTTAAATCCGCAATCGCACCATGGCCAGCTAAACCTTGAATCGTTGAGGTAATCTTATGTGGCTCATGATTAAAACCCCAACTCCCCGCCAAGGCAATAAGTGTTGCGCCGTGTTCGTTTTCTACACGTAGGTTAGCCTGTTTGCTGGTGTCTTGATAAATAGGTGGACGCATTTTGTGTTTTGCAGGCATATTGATCCAAATTTGAAACCCATGCAGCCCTTCTTTGGCATCTATTAATGGCATTTCAGAATGCACCACGCCACTGCCAGTACTCATCCACTGCACGTCACCCGCACGAATAGGTTTAACATTGCCCATTTGATCGCGATGTTCAAATCCGCCTTTACGAATATAAGTAAAAGTTTCTACACCTCTATGTGGGTGCGGCGGAAAACCACCAATAAAATCTTGTTCGTCATCAGACTTAATCTCATCGATCATTAAATATGGATCAAAACGAAGCTTATCAAAGTCGGCAACACGATTGATGTTCACGCCATCACCGTCCATTGCGGGTAAGGCGCTAAAACGCTGTAATACTTTCATAAAAACCTCGGCGATAAAAATAATGATGTAATCATAGCAGTCAGTTAACTGAATAAATATTGCATAATAGTGTGATTTTCTTTCGATAAAATCGACCAATTAACAGAGTTTTTGCCTTTTTCTCAAGCAAGATACATTTATCCACATCAATTTATGAACTTTACGTTCTGTTAACAATCAAAAAAAGGACTGATAATACTGCGATAAAGTGATTGATATAAATGGAAGTAATAACGGTTGGCTGAGAGCCACATCACTCTCGATCTTCAACACACTCCTCTAAAGAAGTATATTGGCTTAAGCCTGTACTCACGGCATTCATCATCCATGTATTATTGATTTATGTGCTGATTGCGTTTTGGTACCAAGACACGACGCAACGAGTGTCAGCTTTAGTGGTTAAACCTTCGACAACCGCAATAAAAAGCTATCTCATAACTTCAACGCAATACCAATCAATGACCCAAACAAGTTTACCACCCAAGCTTAATGACCTAGAAAGTGCCCAACACATAAAGAATTTTCCGCCCATTATTGATACGAATGTTGATGTTAGCCAATCAACGTCTATATACACGAAAGAGACACCAATCTCCTTAGATGAAGACAACAACACCCTCGATAAAGTGATGCCATCAAGCAATAAGCGCAACAACATACAATCGACTGCGAGAGCAAAAATTCCTAATGCATTGCCTAATCAAATAAAACCAGACACGACCACTAACGTAAACAAATCCGCACCTTCATTAGCGTCAATACAACAAGCCACTAGCCATTTTATACAACAAAATAATATTGCAGCATTAGACACTCTCATAGGTTCTCAAACTGCATTCCAAAATCAGCCAACAGGCACCATGAGTGAAATGGACCCTAACCTTGATTTTATAGAACTAACACCAGAAATTGATATCAACCAACCACATACCTTTAACCATAGGTTGGACCCTAACAGAATCGTAAAACAGGGTGATTATTGTTACCGAGTGGTTGAATTGCCAACTCAAGTGAATCCACATGGATGGGGACTCGGATTTGCAGAATTTTGTGGTGAGGACCAAGTAAAAAAACAATTAACAGAAGCAATTTACAATAGAGTTAATCGCATAAAATAACAGCGCTAACTCAATAGATAATAATACTTCTTGTGTGACTCATTATGTTAATGATGGCACGCTTGAAGATTTGTATTTCCTCATCACGACACTATTTTGAATGGCTACAGTACAAATGAGCAACATTACCTTTGTTAGAACCATAATGAATGATTCACTTTTACTGCTATGGAGATTCGAAAAGGTTAATTAAATTGATTTACCAACTCTGTTTGACGTATACCCTGACCACTAATTTCTTGACTATGCATTGCTGCATTTTGGCAATTTTGTTCGAATTGATTTATGCCATTTTGTAATATCATCGCATTGCTATAAATTTGATTAACAACAGCGGCTTGCTCTTCTGCCGCTACGGAAATCTGTTCGCCATTACTTTCGATAATACTCATCACTTCACTAACCGAAATCAGGCTTTTCTCGAGCATTTTGCCAGAATCTATACTCTTATCTGTTAACACATGGCTTTGTTCCATTTGTGCAACGGCTTCTGCAGTTGTGCGGCTAAGTGAATTTATAATAGCGTGTATTTCATGAGCAGAAGTTGCCGAGCGACTTGCCAAGTTACGCACTTCATCCGCGACCACCGCAAACCCTCTACCAGCCTCTCCAGCCCTAGCGGCTTCAATGGCGGCATTGAGCGAAAGCAAGTTAGTTTGCTGTGCAATACTCTCGATCACCTCAACAACTTGGTTTACATTTTGACATTGCTTATTCAGCGAAGAAATAGCAATACGGGATTTTTCCAATAAGTGATTAATTTCCGTAGTCGCAATTTGACTGTTGGCTAATGCCACCTTAGTTGACTCTATTTGTTCAACTAAGTGATGAATTTCTGTGGTTGAATTTGTCGTGTTTTTAGCTATATCAGTAACAGACGAGCTCATTTGGCCGATGGCAGTGACAACTTGTTCAAGGTTTTGTGACTGGGTTACCAACTGATTTTGATTGGCCTGATTTTGTTGTTGATGCTCTTCTAAACCTTGCTGTAATTCCTCACCACTGTCTTTTATACGTCCAACCACAGCCAGCGTTTCAGCTTTTTGCATCCGTAAACTTAATTCGATGTGAGAAAGCTCATCGGTATAACCGGTGTAAACAAATTGATTTAGTGGATTATCATGTATTTTTTCACTTAACATCAGCATGTTACTAAAACGCTGTTTAA
>NZ_PJAP01000514.1:0-5761 GCF_002836795.1 Shewanella sp. 11B5
GTAAATATTTTGAGTATTTTATCCACAATATGAATTTTGTTTAACGCTCAATCCTATTTCGCTCAAATATATGGCTAATATGTAGCCATATGATGACTACTAGCAATAATTACAGCTAAATAAATACAACGAAATAATTGCTGCTAAGCGAAGCGTGCCATCCGGTAAATTAACCTAACGAATATTTTAGATACCACGGTATCGGGGGAACGACTTAAAGCGGTCAAAGGACTCAAGCTAAAAGAGCAATGACAATAGGGTTATAGGCAAAATATAGATAATCGGTTTAGGTATTTAATAGCAACGGCATGATTGCTGTGCTGTATGGTTTTGGCGCAGTAAACAACATCGTTATTAATAATGGCAAAATGAACAAGAATAGCGCAAAGCTATTTGGCATGACCATTTATTAAACGACTGACGGGTAGCTTTATTGAACGCTCATGACACTAGTGCTTATATTTGATAAAGCACTCGCTGAATGAGATTACACAGCATCTGAATCTATTGAAATGATGCCTTTAAAAATCAGCGGGTAGCGTCTTACCCGTTGGCCAATATCATCACTCATCACTTGCCGATATAACAGTTCGATGTCGTTATCGTCTTCAAACACCAACAGTAACCGATCAATTGCCGTGTGCAGACCTTTTTTCAAATAAGGTTGAGCTTGAAACTCAGCAATATTATGTCTAACAATAGCAATTTTTTCAGGATGAAGCCGAAGCTCGGCAAATACCTGTTCAAAATAAGCAGTATGCTCAGCAGGGATTGCACGGGACGAGCGCCGTTTTCTTGGCGCTGATGAGCCACGTTTAAAGTACACCGCAACCAAGGTTCATCTCCATTTTCGAGTCCATACTTATTTAATCAAAGTGTATCGAGTCAACGTTTTTAAGCCAATGTTATCGAGTTCATCTAGGGTAATTGATAACCGCTAAATCACTTGAGCTTCGCGAATCTACACGCTAGTTCAAGTGATTTCCGTGTCATTAACGCAACTATTAACTCAACGATTAACTCAACGATTAACTCAACAATGCTAATAAATCGTTTGCACTGCCCTGCCATGGACCTTGAGTCCCATCAGATAAAATACTGTCAGCCAAACCTTGTTTGTGCTGCTGCATTTCTTGAATCTTCTCTTCAACGGTGCCCTGGGCAATCAGTTTATAAACAAACACCGGGTTTAACTGGCCAATACGATGAGCACGATCGGTCGCTTGGCGCTCCGCTGCAGGGTTCCACCACGGGTCAAAATGAATAACCGTGTCTGCGGCAGTGAGGTTAAGCCCGGTTCCACCCGCTTTTAAACTGATCAAAAACACCGAGTTATCCCCCTCTTGAAAAGCATCAATCTGGGTTTGACGGTCGCGAGTTTGTCCCGTTAATTTACTGTAGCTAATTGTTAAGCGTTTTAGTTCGTCTTCAATCAACGCTAACATGCCAGTAAATTGGCTGAAGATAAGGATTTTACGACCTTCTTCAATCATTTCAGGCAGGTTTTGGATTAACCAGGTCATTTTTGCGTTGTCTTTAACTTGTTGAGCTTGTTCAAGCTTCACTAAACGTGGGTCGCAACAGGCTTGACGTAATTTCAACAATGCATCTAAAAACTCAATATGACTGCTCGACACCCCTTTCTTGGCAAACAGTTCACGCAATTTTTTCTCCATCACTAAACGGATAGACTCATACAAATTACGTTGATCTCTTTCAAGTTCCAGAGTTTGAATAATCACGGTTTTTTCAGGTAATTCAGACACCACTTCTTTTTTAGTGCGGCGCAGCATAAAGGGAGCAATACGCTGACTCAGTAACTGCGACTTTTCAACATCGGCCTGCTTCTCAATCGGACCACGGAACTGCTTATTAAAGTAGGTATGCTGACCTAATAAACCTGGCAAGCAAAAATCCATCAATGATTTTAATTCGCCTAAATGGTTTTCAAGCGGCGTACCCGATAAACATAAGCGGAATCGACCTCTTAGGGTTTTAATCACTTGGGTGACTTTTGCTTGGGCATTCTTAATTTGTTGTGCTTCATCCAAAATAATATGCTCAAACACATATTCACAATAAATGGCTTCATCACGTAACATTAATGGATAGGTTGTCACGACCACATCAAACTGATTAATTTGATCTAATAAAGGTTGGCGTTTATTGCCGTGGATCACCACCACATTCAGCGACGGAGCAAACTTATTAGCTTCTTTTAACCAGTTACCCACTAAGCTAGTGGGGCAAACAATTAAACTGGTGCGACGCTCGGTCGCGTCTTGCTTGGCTTTGAGTAAAAATGCCAACGCTTGGACGGTTTTACCTAAGCCCATGTCATCGGCTAAAATACCACCTAGTTGATATTCCTTAAGAAAACACAACCAGTCAAAACCTTGTTTTTGATAATCACGTAATGTCGCATTTAAGCCATCAGGTAACTCAACCGGAACCACCCCTTTAAACTCTGCGAGTTTGGCGGCTAAATTGCGCACACGTTCGCCATTAAGCAAACGCACGTCACTGGCAGATAAATCATTCAAAATATGCGCACGGTTGCGTGGTATCGAAATGACATCGCCAGAATGACGATTAAATAATTCTTGGATAATACTAATCAGCGGCTTAATGGTTTTAGCTTTGATTTTAATAAAACCGCCGTTAGGGCCAGGTAATAGCAATTCATCATCGTCTGCCGGCTCACCATTTTGCTGCAACCAACGGGCAACTAAGGCTAATAACGGTACACTTTGGCCATCGATGTCGGCACTGAGCGATAATGAAAACCAGCCAGACTCATCATCGTCAACTAAGTCGACATCTAACTGTGCATCGGTAATTTGTAAGTCGAAGTCATCATCAAAATGAATCTCCATCCCCAGCGCAGTTAACGCATCAAGACCATTGTCGGTCAATTCAGACCATTCAAAAATCGACTCGGGTAATAACCCGACGCTGACATAATAGGGTTGTTGTGAACTGGCCAGCGTAGCGTCTGGTTCAAGTGTCACTAAGCCTATATCCGCTAATGACTGTAATGCCGCGAGCTCTTGCTCGACATGTCTATGCACTTGATATTGAACTTGATTTTTTTTGACTAAGCTTATGCGTTCGGGTTTAGTCGATGCATTAAAGGTAATTTCACCGTAACAATGATCAACACGAATAACCGGTTGCAGAATCGGGTTGTTGGCAATGAGCTCACGCGTAAAGGTTAAGCGTGTTAACAGTGAGTCTGTTATCTCGCAAAAATCAATTTCACTAGGAACAGGCACCGTTTTAGGTGAAAAATGCTGGAGCATTTTATGACTAATGGTATCTACTTGAGCCAAGGGCACTGGCGGCATGTGTTGCAATAAACTTAACTTTTTAACTGGTAAATCAGTTTCTATTCTACCTAGATGCAAATAGTCTAATTCAACATACAAAGGTGGCTCGGTAGCAATAAACTCCCAATTATCCAGCCCAGGCATACGCATTTGCATTTGGGTATGTTTTTTATCAATTTCACACCAGACAAATTCAGGTACAACAGATTTAGCCCATGTCAGGGGAATACGGTTTTCTTCCCAAAAACACACTTCGGCTGTGAGCATTTTAGTCAGTGCTAAAAATGAAATCTCACCTTCAATATAAATTTTAGAACCATGATTATTTGATGACAATAACAAGCTGATAATCTGTTTATCTTCAGGGTCTATCCACCACGGCATACTATAGCGAATATCGGCTAATGCCAGCTTGCTGCCTTTATTGTATTGGCCTTTTTTATTTAATTTACTGCGTTTAAATTCGACAAAAATACCATGAGGATCATTGGATAACACATAAATAATGCGATCTTTTTCTTCGTCCTCTTCCTCAAATTCGGCAACCGTTTTTTGCTCGTCAAGTTGGCGTAACCATTGGTGGATACGTTGCTCTTCAACCGGTTTTTTATCGACCAGTGCCAGCATCGCAGCAGCAACGTGTTTGCAGTTTGTTCTAACAGGGCAAGTACAATGTGAACGCATCACAATTTTGTGATTAACATTAACCAGAGTGATTTCTTGACGATAGGGTTCAGCAGCAGAGCCTTCTACATAGGCCTCAATATCATGATTATTACTGCTGGCAGTAACTTCTAGAACTCGACCTTGGATCAAATAGTTTTGCGCTTTTTGAATTTGGGTGGCCGAAAACAGTTTCGCAATCATCTCTAATGAAAGCTTAATGGGGAGATTAAACAGTTTCGCCGACATCAATACACCTAATAAAACCGCAGCAAAATAAACAATGGCTGCTGATAAAAAAGTTAACTTGCCATTCTATGGAAGAAAGCAGGCAATATCTAGGCTTTGCTGATCTTTCGAACAAAAAACTCGTTCAAACACGCTATATTATTGCGATTACACATATTGGGTGGTCGCTAAAGCTCAGATACAGCAATAATCTGTATCATCATACGAATTAACATACACAAAAGTTTGCTTACCGCTAAAGCCAATTTTAACCTTGAGTCGTTGGGAGATATTACCAAGAGGAATTTAAGGTGGGCGAATGTCTGACTAATGACTACTGACGTCGGTTATTTGTACACCGTCTCAAACATAAATAGAACATATGCCAAATGTAAGCCGAGCATAAGTTAGCGACGGTCGAATACAAGGTTACTTGAGCAATACAATCTCAATGAACTAGCCACTATCCAAAGCTGACTAGTTCATTGGCAAACACTAAAAACGTTCTACAGACCACTGAATCGCCATGAGCCCAATCGCAATTGAACCGATCTGCATGCCCCAATGTCGATACCAAAGTGTATGGCGTAGAAACATCAATACAGGCAGCACTAGCGCTAAAATCGCCAACTGGCCGATTTCAACGCCAACATTAAACGCAAGAATCGCTAATAGTTTTTGATTTTCAGGCAAGCCAAGTTCGCCTAATACTCCGGCAAATCCCATGCCGTGTAACAAACCAAACGCAAACGTAATCCAACCTAAACGCAATACAATCGGCCACACATTATTTAGTGCCGCAAACAATACCGACAATGCAATGCCCAGCTCAACCCAGTGACTACTAAAATTAATAAGCCCCAATGCGGTGGCGGTTAACGTTACCGAATGTGCCAAAGTAAAGGCAGTAATAATCCACGCGGTATCTTTAAATATTTGCTTAGGCTTATCTATCGCGTGCCATTTCTGTTGTTCACGCACCAATACGCAGGTTAACAACAACGCTAATAAAAATAAGATATGATCAGTGCCCTTCCAAATATGAATTACACCTTGGTAAACATATTCAGTAAATGTATCGCTGAACTGACTTTCAGCTAAATTAATCAATATGATCGGGTTATCGTTACTGATCACTCGCGTGTATTGATGATCGGGCGTGGCAATGGTGGTAATAACTTTATGATCAGTATCTATATTGAAGAAAGCTTGATAATTAATGGTCAACACTCCGGGGCTATCACATTCAGCCTGAAATGAACTGACTAGATAACCTTCACTAAAATGCTGGTCAACTTGCTGCGTTGGGTTAAAACTCAGTGGACAATCTTGCTCTCGGCTGATTGCCAAAGATGAACGTAAATAATCTACTATCGCAATTTGATGAGCTTGCAGCTCCCCCCACGCAAGCTCGCCATCTTGGTTATCATCAATAGGGACAACCTGGTTTATGTCAAAAAAGCGCACTTGCCAATCGCCTTGAATTTGTCCGTATTTATCTAAATGAACAGACAAATAACTGGTGCTCATTTGATGGGCTA
>NZ_PJAP01000515.1:0-5745 GCF_002836795.1 Shewanella sp. 11B5
GGGTGGCAGTTTGATTAAGTCTCATCGTGGTATTTGGGCAAAAGATGGTGACTTATTCGTTAATATTGGTGAGGTTCAAGACGTTAATACGCTCAGTAATATCAGTTTATATGAGTTTAACGATCAACAAGAATTAACCCGAGTGACACATGCGAATACCGCGGTATTTGTTGATGATGTTTGGCAGTTATCTGTGGTTGAGAATACCACGGTTAAAGATGACCGCGTTATTCGTGATCACCTTGATACTGATGTGTGGCAATCTTCGTTAACACCAGATAAGTTGAGTGTGGTATCGGTTAAGCCAGAGGCATTATCCATTAGTGGCTTAATTGACTATCTAGATTACTTAAAGGTTAACCAACAAGATCCTAGTCGTTATGAACTGGCTTTATGGCGCAAGGTTATGCAGCCAGTAACGGTAGCTGTGATGATGCTAGTGGCATTATCATTTGTATTTGGACCGTTACGTACTGTGACCATGGGAGCTCGCGTTCTGCTTGGCGTAGTGGCAGGATTTAGCTTTTATATCAGTAATGAGATATTTGGCCCAATGAGCATTGTATATGAATTGCCAGCGGTGGTGGGGGCAATTGCTCCCAGCATGTTATTTACTGGCTTAGCTTTGTATTACATTCGGAAATAACCAATTGTTTGTTTAGTCGATATTGAAAGTGTATATAAAAATGGCAACCCAAGGGTTGCCATTTTTATTACTTATTTGATGCTTTTTTATTCGTTTTGCAGGCAAGTTAGTTTGGTATCTAGATTCGTTATGCACCATGCCAGTTACGCATTTGATTAGCTTCTACTGACAATACGACAACCTCTGAACGAGTCATCATGTCTTGTAATGCTAACTTGTCGGCATTGATGATAATCCACAGGTTACCAATACCCAGTAAAGACCAAATGACTCGAGCGCAGGCAGTAATAAAACTTAAATTTTGACCATTAGGGTGTTGAACCTTAAGTCGCCAAGCTCGCATACCTAAAGTTTGTCCACCTCTGCTCCAAAAAATGGCGTAAAAGCCACCAACACAAATGGCTATCCAGAATTGATACAAACCATGATAAAGCGGAGTGTTATTGAGTAAGTCTGACACATGCTCGTACTCACCCATCGCGATAAGCCCGGTGCTCTGCAGACCAAAGAAAAAACCAAAACCTAGTGCACCAGCAAACATATAAACGGCAATAGCAAGCATTGAGTCATACGCCATTGCACCTAAACGTCGAACAAAACTCGCTCGTGGGAAATTAGCATGATCTGAATTCAACATAGAGAGCCCTTACGTAAAACTAAATGATTAAATCTCATCATCTTCACGAACAAATTTGATGCTCGTAAAACCAAAACGTGCAAACTCGGTTTTACGAAATTCTTTCTCTGCTTTAGCGCCTTTTTTGGACGTTAACGCAATTTGTTTTTCTAAGATTAGAAACTTTTTCAAATCAATCCCTTCAGCTTCAGCAGCTGCTTCATAAAGATCATGATGTACGTCATAGCTAAAGGCGATAGTTTTGGTTTGGCCTTTAAAGGTATAAATCACTTGGCGTGCCATGGAGAACTCCTGAAATTAATGTAATTCACTTTTAAAAATAAAGAAAACGGCACCTAAAAGGCATAAGCCTGCCCACAAATAATCAAGTTTTAAGGGCTCTTTGAGATACCAAACGGCAAAAGGGACAAATACACATAAGGTGATGACCTCTTGCAGAATCTTTAATTGTCCCACGTTCATCACGGTATAACCAAGACGATTCGCAGGAACTTGCAATAAATATTCGAATAAGGCGATCCCCCAGCTCACTAAAGCCGCGATAATCCAGGGTTTGCTATTTAAGGTTTTTAAATGACCATACCAAGCAAAAGTCATGAAGATATTACTAAGACACAATAAACCGATGGTGATGACTGATGGGTGCATGATGAAGACCTTATGATAAGGATAAATACAGGTAACATGCACCAGCAGGATAACTGTCTAGTGACTTTGTTAGTTTTGCTGAGGTGGTGTTTGGCTTGAAGCCTTGTTGCAGCCAGTAAGTATGCGCACCTTGCACTGCCACCAGCCCAATGCCATTAATCGCCAAATTTTTTGCCTGATTGACGATATGATTAAACAACTTTTTACCAATGCCCATACCTTGAGCACTGGGTGAGATGGCCATGTCATGTAAATACCAGCTATCGGCATTAATCTGGCCACTTATCTCAGTATCCAGTGACGGAGCATCGCCTTGCAACCAAGGATGAACAAGCGCGTAGGCCAACACATTATCTTGTTGTTCAAACACCACACAGCTAGTCGGTGATGCTTGCCATTTACTTTGCATGACACCTAGTGATTCAGGCGTGAGTTCGACATAGCATTGCGCTTGTATTGCCATAATAGCGGGCCAGTCTGTAGTGGTAATTGGGCGGATTGACATATCATTTAGTCTTCATACTTATCGAAGTCATAATTATACTCAGAAACAGCCTAAAACCTAAGCGTTTATCTGTGCTAGAGTAAGCTTAAAAAATAGATATAAGGAATATCAATTTAATGAAAGTCAGTTTACATTCAATGAGTAAAGGCGTTGTTACATCAACATTGGTTACATCGACAGTGGTGATGTTAATTGCGGGCTCATCATTTGCTGCAATGGCTGGTGTTGAAGCATTTAAACCCGGCCCTGTGATTAAAGGTTATGGCAAAATCGCTGAAGTAAATAGCAGCTTAGTGATACCCGCGGATATGAAGTTTAAAGTCGCTTTTGATTTGGGGAACGCATCTAAACCTGGAGAATTAAACCGTAGTATCGATACCTTGGCGCGCTTTATTAATATGCACGTTGCAGCAGGCGTTAAGCTTGAAGACATTTCTGTTGCGATGGTTGTGCACGGTAAAGCCGCGAATGATATGACTAAGGATCGTTTCTATAAGCAGCTCAATGCAGGACAAAAGAATGTTAACAAAGACTTAATTGCACAGCTGATTAATCATCGAGTTAGGTTTTATGTGTGTGGTCAAACAGCCGCATATTATGGCATCAATCCGCAAGACTTATTACCAGGCGTAACCATGGCGTTATCGGCGTTAACTGCACATGCAGTATTAGCGCATGAAGGCTACAGCGTAAACCCGTTTTAACGTAATCGTCCTGATGAATTATCGATTAAATATATCTTGCATGGTGTATTTGTCGATAATGCTTTGAGTTGTACCATTTAGTTCAAGTTCTGCTATAGCGGCATTAATGCGTGGCAGCAAAGCTACATGCTCTTTACGAAGACGCATAACTAAGTGGCCCTTTGAATGGATAGCAGCAAAGGCAATTGGGGTGTTAAGTTTTTTGGCCCAATACAACGCCGGTAAATCACCAGAGATAGCGGCATCAACGCGATTTTTATAAAGTGCTCTTATTAAGTCGCGTTCGGAAGTAAAGTCGATTCGAATAAAATCAGCGTCATCATGGTACAAATAACCACGTACTGTGCCTATTTCTTTACCTTTAATGTTATCAATATTTTGCCAATCGTTGGCTTTTTTTTCTAAGGTAATAATGTTTTCTTGGATAGCGATAATTGGGTTTGATTGGACAAAAAGTGTGCCTAATTCTTCATTAGGAAACCAACTAGGGCTTACAAAGTCAAAGTCTAATAAGCCATTATCGAGTGCATAGTTTGTTCTTTTCGGCGGGAAGTTATGCTTTTCAATTTCAATATCAGCTTTGGCAAGCAGCAACGGAACCAACTCTCCTAATATTCCAGGCTCTTTTGGAGATTCTGTAATGTAATAGGGTACCCAACTGCTTGAAGCGTTGACGTTGTACTTGAGTACGGTATTAGCCTGAACGGTAGGACCACAAAAAAACATCGCAAAGCAGGTAATTGCAATAAAGCATTTGTTCATGGTATTTGCCTATTCTTACTATTGTTTCAATACTACATCAACCTTTAAGACTTAATATTGATCAAGGCACAGTAAGCATAAACTCTGGTGTAAATTGCTTGGCATTAATACGTAAGTTTTATGATGTTTGATCAATGAGGTTTTTTTATTGCCTGGACTGAGTAATATTCCTTGTTCTAGCGCTAAACGAGCCACCAGCTTTTCATCACCACGAATATACATTGAGATGGGTTTTACAATTTTCTCATCAACGATGTGTTGATTAAAATCTTTTGCTGAAATAATTAAACTGGATTTACCATCACTGTCGAGTTTTAGTTTTGCATCAATATCGGTATCGGTGATCACTACCCATTCTTGTGCTGTGAGCCCTGCCAACATGTTCTTCAGCCCTGTACCTGTGGCTATTTCACTGTTGTTAGCTTGTTGGTATTGATCGGCAATACAGATTAATAGTCGTTTTAGTTGAGCCCCAGCTCCTTGACTACGCGCTTGACGGATCCAAGCCGTTAAGTCGTCGGCCATTAGTTTTGAAAAACGTTTTGTTTTTAATGACTCAACCATCCAGTTACATAAAAAATGGCTTTCTTGTGCTGGCGTTCTTACCGCTTTGTGTTGTGAAGCCGAGGTGTTTATGGCTTCTATTCCAGCTAGCGCAAGTGTTAATAAAGCTTGGTTATATGTTTCTGTCGTCATGTCAACTGGGTCAATAAAGTAGTGTGATGGCTAGTTTACCGTGTAGTAGCAAATTGCTAAATAGATATTTGTGTTTAGTCGCTTAACGGAGCTGTAGTCTCTATTTGAATAAGCCGCAATTCACTTAACAGTAAGCTGCGGCTAAACGATGGTCGATTATTTTTTAGGTGGAAATTGCGCCAAAATTGCTACAACTGTTTGATTAATACCTTTGGCTTTATCTTCACCACCTTGATCAAAGTGGTATTGACCATTGCCACGCCAAATGAGGCGTTTATCTGTGGGATCGATAATATCAATTTGAATGGTTTGAGTTTTTGCCGTGTCACTGCCTAGCGGAATACCAATACTGGTGCCAAGACTAATACCGCCACCAGACCCCCATGTACCCGAGCCTAAACCAATAGAAAGCCCAGAATCTTTTTCTTTGTTTTCAGTCACAAAAGCATAGTTCACTACAAAGTCGGCATTATCGGCTTTAAATACATAACCTTGGTTAAGTAACGTTTGTTTAATATCATTATTAATGCGATCTGCCGTTAACGGATCATCCGTTTGCTTTACAGTGAGTTGGTTGAATGTTTTGAGTTCTGAAAAATCATAATTAACATCATAATCTTGCTTTGGTTTTGTTGCACAAGATGCAAGTAGTACTAAGCCACTCAGCAATAAAATAGGCGTGGTCCACACTGATTTACGTGTTGAATCTTGGCCTGAACGTCTTAAATTTATCATGAGACCCTCCTTATTAACTTGCAATAATGTACAAAATTAGCTCAATTAGTATAACCTTAATATAACAATGTTTAATGCTGGCTTTGGTTGATATGGCAAGCGATGGCTTTCAATCTCAGCTACAAGTGACTATATCGTATATTTAGATGTTAAGTACCAAATTCAATATTAGCTGAGGTTAAGCATTCTAATGATGGAACAGTTAAGTTTTTTTGCGGTGCCCAGCCCATGTATCGGCGTTTGTCAGTCTGACCGTCGTGGATATTGTATGGGCTGCCTTCGAAGCCGTGATGAACGTTTTAACTGGATGAGTTACAGCGAATTGCAAAAACAAGATGTAATCCGTTTGTGCACACAGCGCAAACGTCGCCGTCAATATGCTTTACATAAAGCTAAGCAGCTGGAGTTGCAA
>NZ_PJAP01000516.1:0-5721 GCF_002836795.1 Shewanella sp. 11B5
CAGTCGAATGGCTTTTTTAATCAATTTATTTTAAACCCTATTATTGAAATAAATCTTCAGCAACATTGTCGATAAAAATATCGCCACTTTGCTGTGTTTCAGTAACATATTCTTTGGGTTCTGTACCTTCAACAAAATACTCAAACTCGGTAGTGTGGTCTGTCTTGCGAGTCAATTTACCAGTGGCTAAATCAATACGCGCAGATACAATTCCTTTTGGCGGGATAACTGAAGCTTCAGGGGTACCAGACAGAGCTTTATTCATATAGTCATTCCAACCAGGACCTGCCGTTTTAGCACCCGCCTCAGCACCTGATATTTGATCTGGTTCGCCGTTAGCTCTCCAGCTTGAGCGTCCTAGTTGACGTCCATGGTCATCAAAACCAACCCAGAACGTTGCTGTAAGTGTAGGGTTAAAACCACTGAACCAAGTGTCTCGAGATTCGTTAGTTGTACCTGTTTTACCCGCAATGTCATGACGCTTAATTAATTTAGATGCACGCCAAGCGGTACCATTCCAACCTGTACCTTTGCTCCAATCGCCGCCACCCCAAATTACGCTCTTTAGCGCTTCAGTGATCAAAAATGCAGTTTGTTCTGAAACGACTCGCTTAGCAAAGCGAGCTTGTGGATTACTGCAAATGTTTTGTTCAGCGGTAATGGACGTTGCTTCAACCTCTCCATCTAATGTATCTACTGATGCTTCAGGAGTTTGCTGAGAGAATTCTTCAGCCATCGCAGCAAATGGATCTTCAATAACCACATCATCTTCAACAGAGGGTGCTGGTTTGCTACATGCAATAGCGGGAATGGTTTGTTCAATCGTGTTGTCGTATGAGTCGGTCACGTGATCGATAAAGTAAGGTTCAACTAAATAACCACCATTTGCAAAGCTATTAAATGCAGTGGCGACCTGTAACGGTGTCACTGAAGGTGAACCCAATGCTAACGATTCATTTCGAGGTAAATCATTCGGGTCAAAACCAAATTGGATTAATTTTTTGATGGTGTCATCTAAACCAGTGTGACGCATGGCTCTCACTGACATAACGTTAATAGATTGCGCTAAACCGACTCGTAAGCGTGTTGGGCCACCATAGATGTCTGGTGAATTTTTAGGACGCCACGCTGTGCCCTGGCGGGTGTCTGGTTTATTAATCGGAGCGTTATTGATAAGCGTAGCCAATGTGTAGTCTTTTTCTAATGCTGCGGCATAAATAAAAGGCTTAATATTGGAACCTAATTGGCGTTTAGCTTGAGTCACACGATTGAATTGACTTTGACTAAAGCTAAATCCACCGACGAGGGTTTTAATGGCACCGTCATGAGGTTCAAGTGACACTGTCGCACTAGACACTTGCGGTATTTGAGACAACTGCCAATGTTTACCATTATGACGGATCCACACTTGTTGGCCGGCGGTCAATATATCGCTGGCTTGCTTCGGAGGTAAGCTTTGGCGTTTATCGCTTATAAACTTACGAGCCCATTTTAGGCCTTTCCATTCCAGTGTAATCAGTTCGCCTTTGTCATCAATGACTTGTGCTTGCTGATCTTTTACACTGATAACCGCGGCCGGCATAATGCCCTGCATTGAAGAAGTTCGTTTTAAAATTGCGATGATTTCATCATGTTCTAGCGGAGTATCAGTCCATAATTCAGCGACAGGTCCACGGAAGCCATGTCGTTGGTCGTAAGCAAAAACGTTATCTCTTAAAGACTCCTGCGCCATCAATTGGAGATCGGATGATATCGTGGTGTAGACATTGTAACCGTTAGTATAGGCTGCTTCTTCACCGTATTTCTGGATCATGTAATCACGCGCCATTTCCGAAACATACGGAGCGTATAAATCAATTTCAGCGCCATGGTATTTCGCGGTCGACGGACTACTAATAGCCTCTTGATATTCTGCTTGAGTAATATTTCGTTTCTCTAGCATACGGCTCAATACCCAGTTACGACGAGCTATCGCACGTGATTGGTTTCTGATTGGATTCGCTGCAGACGGAGCTTGCGGTAGGCCAGCTATCATCGCCATTTCTGGCAGTGTCAATTGGCTAAGTTCTTTACCATAATAAACTTGAGCCGCCGCACCGACACCATAAGCGCGATTTCCGAGGAATGAACGATTTAAATAAAGGGCTAAAATTTCCTTTTTCGATAATGCTTTTTCAATTTTTAGCGCAAGAAAGATTTCTTTCACTTTACGAATATATGTTTTTTCGTTAGATAAGAAAAAGCCTCGAGCAACCTGTTGCGTAATTGTACTCGCACCTTGGCTTTTCTTACCTGTTGTGACTAAAATAAGTGCCGCGCGGATAATACCAATCGGATCAATACCGTTATGTTCAAAAAAGCGCGCATCTTCAGTGTCGAGTACCGCATTAATTAACTGAGCTGGCACCTCTTCATACTCGACAGGTATACGACGTTTCTCACCAAATTGAGAAATCAGTTTGCCATCGCGGCTATAAATACGCAGCGGAGTTTGTAATTGGACCGTCTTTAGCGAATTAACATCGGGTAAATCAGGTAGCACATAAAAGTAAGCGGCAGCTATAGCAGCAATGCCAAGTAGTGATAGGCTAAAAAATGCAATTAATAAACGTTTAAACCACTTCACTCGATAATTCCAGAAAATCACAAATAGTAGCGGTAGTATATAAGCGGGAGAGTTTTTGGTGAAGTAAAACATGAAATAACTAAATAGTATTTGTAAAATGCTGAAACATTTTATACAAATACTTATAACGAGTTGATTATGTGCTAATCTCTTAGAAAATAAAAATAGAATTGTGATGACGGACTATGCTTTCTAAATTATGGAAGCGTCAAGCACCTCAGATGGTTGGGATTGATATTGGGTCTCATGAAATAAAAGCCATTTTGTTGAGCAAGACTGCGGATGGATATAAAATTCAAAATCATGCGTCAGTTCCTGTTAGAAAGGGAGCTGTAGTCGATCATGATATTCGTGATACTGAAGCGGTAATTGAGTCACTAAGACAGATTCGGCGGGGTTTACCTAAATCGCTAAAGTTCGCAGCTGTCGCGGTTTCTGGTTCTGCCGTTATGACTAAAGTCATTTATATGGATGCGGCGTTAAATGAAGAGGAAATGGAGGCTCAAATTGAAATTGAAGCTGACAACCTTATTCCTTATTCACTTGATGAAGTCAGCATTGATTTTGAAAGGCTTAATCCGAATATTACCGACCCAACCAAAGTTAACGTATTACTGAGCGCATGCCGCACAGAGAACATTGATTCGCGTGTTGACTCTTTGGATGCTATTGAGCTGGATGTTAAAGTTGTTGATGTGGAAGCTTATGCACTAGGGCGCTCCGCAGAATTAATTTATGCTCAGTTACCTGACGGCGCTAAAGCTAAATCAATCGCCATGGTTGATATTGGTGCCAATATGACCACATTTTCTGTGGTTGAAAATGGTGATACTACCTTTATACGTGAGCAAGCCTTTGGCGGTGAGTTATTTACTCAATCAATTGTGTCATTTTATGGTATGCCCCATGATGAGGCTGAGCGAGCTAAGATTTCTGGACAATTACCGCGTAATTATATGTTCGAAGTTTTATCTCCGTTTCAAATGCAACTGTTACAACAAATTAAACGAACCTTACAAATATATTGTACTGCCAGTGGGCGTGAAAAAGTTGACTATATTGTTTTGTGTGGTGGTACAGCTAAGTTAGAAGGAATGGTTGAATTACTAACAAACGAGTTAGGTACTCATACCATTGTTGCTGATCCTTTTCAGGGGTGTTTGCATGCAGATGATGTTATGAAAGGTCAACTTCAACCGAATATAAGCAAATATATGGTGGCATGTGGTCTTGCGCTAAGGAGTTATGCTCAATGGCGAACATAAACTTATTACCTTGGCGTGAAGAAGCTAGAGAAAAGCAAAAACGCGATTTTATCGGCATTTTAGCGTTAGTTTTTTTAGTCACATCACTCGTTGTATATTTATTTTTGGGTTTTCTAGAGGTTGTCACTGATGATCAGCGTGAGCGTAATGCATATTTGGTCTCAGAAATTACATTACTTGATACCCAGATAGCAGAAATTAGAAAAATTACCGAACGTAAAAAAGATATCGAACGTCGAACTGAGATTATTCTCAATTTACAGCAGTCGCGTAATTTACCTACTCATGTTTTAGATGAATTAGTCCGAATCGTGCCACCTGGTATTTATCTTTCAAGTATAGAGAAAAAAGGTAGCGTGTTATTAATCGAAGGGCGTAGTGAATCAAATAATAACGTCGCGAATATGATGAGAAAGGTTAAAACATCTTCTTATCTTAACGATCCGAGTATGCAATCGATTGTGACCCAAAATGAAGAATTAAGGCAGTTACAGCGGTTTAAATTACGTGTCACTATCCGTGATGATTCACAAGTCACTAATGTTGATCCGAACCAAGGAGCGAGAAAATGAATCTCGACCTAGATCAATTTAACGATATTGATTTTGAAAATATCGGTGGTTGGCCCAAACTGGTAAAAATTGTATTTGCTGTATTTTTGTCTTTGTGTGTTATCGGTGCGAGTTATTATTTATTTATTTCAGATTCTATCGATCAAATGGAAGCTGAACAGCACAAAGAAATTCAATTACGTGAAGATTTTGAAACTAAATATCGTTTAGCAGCTAATCTTAAGCTATACCGTGAACAATTAGACGTGATGGAAGTGCAGTTTGCCGAATTGCTTAAAATGCTACCCTCCGAAAATGAAATGCCTGGTTTATTAGATGATTTAACGTTTGTTGCAACTGACGCAGGCCTCAGAATTAATAGCCTAGATTGGGATGATGAAATCGAACGTGATTTTTATATTGAATTTCCAATAAAAATGTCAGTAGTAGGTGATTACCATCAAATGGGTAATATGGTCAGTGGCGTTGCCAAGTTACCCCGAATTGTCAGTCTGCATGATTTTAGTATCAAGCAGAATGATGCCGGTGGATTATCGATGGATATTCTTGCTAAAACGTATCGTTTTAAAGAAGGGGCTGAATTAACACAACAGGCCAATAAGGGGCAGAAATAATGAAATTTTTGCCTTTATTGTTATCAATGGTGTTTTTATTGAGTGGTTGTATTGGCGAACGCAGCGATTTAGAGCTATTTGTTACTACTACAAAAGCGCAACACGTTGCCCGTATACCACCATTGAAACAAACACCGAAGTTCGAACATTTTGCTTATCAAGCTGAATTAATGCGCAGTCCGTTTGTTCCACCATCAAGGGAATTGACAGAAGAGGTGGTTGATACATCTAGAGATTGTTTACAACCAGACTTGAAACGTCGCAAAGGTCGCTTAGAAACTTATGCATTAGACAATTTAAGAATGCGCGGAACATTGAGTGAAGATAGTACTATATGGGCTTTAGTCGAATCTAGTGATGCCAATGTTTATCGCATGGGTGTAGGTGAGTATTTAGGGCTTTATCATGGCCGAATTGCTAAAGTAACGCCGCAATTTATCGAAATTATAGAATTAATCCCTGATGGTTCAGGTTGTTGGGCAGAAAGATCCAGCAATTTAGAATTATCAGGAAAATAACGTGCGAAGGATGAGAGAATAATGGAATCTTCTGCCGCGATAAAAAAAGCAATAACAAAGTTATTATTTTTTAGAGCGTTTTTAGGCGCAGTATTATTAATGGGTTTAATACCTTTCTCTTATACA
>NZ_PJAP01000517.1:0-5721 GCF_002836795.1 Shewanella sp. 11B5
TGAAATTTGTCACAGCCTTCCCAATGAATTTTTTATAGGTGAAATTTGAATTTTCGTGCATTCACGCTTTTAACACACTGGCTAATTTTAGTCATAACATTGAGTTTTTCAGTGTCTGTTTCAGCGCAAAAAAATGATCCTTATGACAGCCTAACCGAAGTAAAGTTTGATCACTTCAGTACCGAGGGAGACCTTAATCAAAACTCAATTACTCGTCTGTTTATGGACAGTTCCGGCATGTTATGGATAGGAACTCAAGACGGTCTACACAGCTATAATGGTGTTGAGTTTGATTTATACTTAAAACAGTCAAAAAATATCAACTCTATCTCAGGCAATTTTATCACAGATATTTTGCAGTCACCTGACGGCGATTTATGGATAGGCACCTTCAACAATGGACTCAATAGACTCAACCTCACTACAGGGGAATTCACTGCGTTTAAACAACCTCAAGGCTTAACTGAGCTTCAGGTAACCCATCTTGCTGTGATTGGAGATACCTTATGGGTGGGAACGCGTTCGGGTCTGTACATATTATCCTTAAAAACCGAAAAAATTATTCCTGTCAGTTTAGGCAATAATATCACTCCAAATATAACCAGCATTGCCAATATTGACGATAAATATATTGTCATAGGCACTCAATCACATGGCACATTTGCCATTGATAGTAATACCATTATTCGGCTTGATATCCCGGTCAATATGACGGTAAACCAAATCAAATCCAGCTCTGTTTATTCCGTCTGGCTAGCCATCGACAACCAAATTTGGCGTTACAATCTCGATACTCATAAAAAAGAATTAATATGGTCGCATGACAATGGTTTGGGTAATAACCGTAAGATTATTGATTTTGTCGTGGTGAATGCCAATCAGATATTTGCTATCGGCAACAATACAGGCTTATTCAAACTCGATTTTATTGATGGTAAGTGGCGCAGCACGCTTTATAAGCATAATCCGCAAAAACTCAATACCATCAGTGCTAATACCCTGCAAAACCTAATGCTAGATCAAAACGGCACCCTATGGATTGGTACAGGTTATTCGGGCATCGATAAACTGAATCTCAGCCATCAATATTTTAGCCACTTTTACGACTACCAAACTAATGCTCCAGGCATGGCAAACATGATCCGCGTGATTTTGCGGGATACACAGCAACGCCTATGGATAGGTACCGATGGTGCGGGGCTTAAGTATTTGGCCCCCAATGATAACCAATATCACTATATCAACGATTTATTTGCAAAAAAATTAGCAATACCAACAGAACAATTATCGTTGATAGTGCATGATATTAAACAAGATAAACAAGGTGTACTGTGGTTTGCCACCAATGTAGGGCTGTTTACCTTAGATAAGAGTAATACCCTGCAGCAAATTAAACCGGCAAACGGACAATTTCATACCGATACCCAGATCCGCAGCTTAGCCTTTGATGACAAAGACCGTTTATGGATAGCCAGCTCACAAGGTTTGTATTTTATCTCTGAATATACAAATCGTATGATGGCTTATAACTTTGGCTTTCAAGCTGATTTCTCACCATTCAAATACCAAATTATTAGGCTCTATTTTAGCCAGGGTTATTTATGGCTCGGCACAATGGGCGGAGTGGTTAGGCTTTCAGCTGAAGAACGAAAACTAGATTTTTTAAGCCATGACTCAGAAAATCCTTACAGTCTTAGTGACAATCGTGTGAGAGACTTTTTACAGGCAGAAAATGGCGATTTATGGGTGGCCACTCATGGTGGTATAGACAAGCTAACAGTTGAATATGGTACGTTTAAATTTGAACGAATGGACGTCAATGCTGATAACAGCAGTAATACGGTTTATGCCATTTTAGAAGACGATAAGCATGATTTGTGGCTAAGTACTAACTCGGGGGTTTCACGTTTTACTCCTAGTACTCGAAGCTTTATTTCCTATAATAAATTCGAAGGTTTGCAAGCCAATGAGTTTAATGGTGCAGCCAAGTTTAAAGAGCTTAACGGTACCTTATGGTTTGGTGGTATTCGAGGCCTTAACCAGTTTAATCCAAGCACTATTCCAAGCCAAAGAGCTGAAAACAAACTGGCACTGACAAAATACACTATTGGTGAAACCCAACACCCTATTCGCGACTTAAGCCATGCTCCGCGCATTATCATGCCTTATGAACAACAACTGATCAGCTTTGAGATCGGCTCACTCAATTTTAGTTACCCTGGATTAAGCCGTTTTAGCTACTTTTTAGACGGTTATGATAACGATTGGCGTGAACTATCCCATGGTAACGAAATCACTTATACCAACTTACCACCGGGTGAATACAAATTAGCGGTTCGCCATGCGCTAGGAACGAATAGATACAGTGAATACACCCTCAATGTGAATGTGTCAGTAGTGCCACCAATGTATATGACCAGCACAGCCTATATACTGTATGTGACAGTCGGGTTATTGATTATTATTTGGTTTTTTTATGCAAGACAGAAAAAAGTGGCCAAGCAGCGCGAATTTGATAACAGTATTCGCGCCTCTGAAGAGCGACTAAAACTGGCACTTTGGGCCTCTGGCGACGGAATGTGGGACTGGAACATTAAAGACGATAAAGTCTATCGCACCAACATGGTCGAGCCGATGAGTTTTTCGTTAAAAGATCAATTATTGATTAAAAACATTGATCCGGAAGATAGACTACGAGTTCAAAAATTGCTTAACGATCACCTCAATGGTGAAAGTGAGTTTTTTGAAGCAGAGTATCGCGTTGAAACTAAACCCGGACAATGGGCTTGGGTGCTCGACCGTGGCCAAATTGTTGAACGTGATAGCAATAATATTCCAGTGCGAATGGCCGGAACTCATAAAGACATTACGAGCCGAAAGATCACAGAAAACGAACTTAAGCTATCATCACAAGTACTGTTTAGCATGAACGAAGCCGTTGTCGTCGGTGAACTGGACTATCAAATACGCTCAATAAATCCAGCATTTAGCCGCATTACTGGCTTTAAACACCGTGATGTTGTCGGTAAGCATTTCTTGTTTTTAACCATGGGAAAACAGTCGCGCGAGTTTTATAACTCAGTTGAAACCCAACTATTAAGACACAAACATTGGGCCGGTGAAATTCACATTAGAACCCGCAACCGTCGCGGCATTCTTGCATGGCTAGAAATCAACCAAGTTATCGATAATAAAGGTGAAACAAGTCACTTTGTGGCAGTATTCACCGATATTACAGCACGTAAAAAAGCCGAAGAAGATTTACGAGTACTGGCTAACTTCGATCCACTGACTGGACTGCCTAACCGCACTTTATTCCAGGACCGGCTCAATCAAGCCGTGACTAAAGCACACCGTGCCAATAGCATCGTGGCATTGTTATTTTTAGACCTTGACCGATTTAAACATATCAATGATTCAATGGGGCACCACATCGGTGATTTACTGCTTAAAGCCGTCGCACATCGCCTGCAAAATGCAGTTCGAGATGGTGATACTGTTGCACGCTTAGGTGGGGATGAATTTACCATTATTTTAGAAGGCGTTGCCAAAACGAAAGCCGCCACCATTATTGCCGAAAAAGTGTTACATGCTTTTCAAACACCTTTTTTACTTGATGATAAAATACTGACTATCTCACCCTCTATTGGTATCAGTTTGTACCCAGAAGATGCAGATGATACCACCTCATTAATTAAGTATGCTGATACCGCCATGTACCACGTAAAATCACTGGGACGCAATAACTTCCAATTTTATACCGAGCAATTAAACCAATATGCAACACGTCATGTTCAGTTAGAGGCTGGCCTTAAAAAAGCGATTCAAGACAATGAGCTATATTTGGTTTATCAACCTAAATATGATGTAAAAACTGAAAAAATTATCGGACTGGAAGCGTTAATGCGCTGGGAAAGCCCAGAACTTGGTTTTATTTCACCAGTTGAGTTTATTCCGCTAGCAGAAGAAACAGGCATCATTAATCAGATTGGTCATTGGGCCATTCAACAAGCCTGTAACCAACTGGCGCAATGGCACCAACAAGGTTTTGAGCATATCTCTATTGCCGTTAACCTTTCAGCCAGACAATTGAAGGCCGATATCATTTCGACTATAGAAGTCGCATTAGCGGTATCTGGATTACCGGCAAGTGCTCTAGAACTCGAATTAACCGAGTCAATGATTATGGGTAACCCACAAGATTCAGTGACCGTGTTATCGCAGCTCAAAGCCTTAGGTTTGACCATTGCTATTGATGACTTTGGTACCGGATACTCAAGCTTAAGCTATTTGAAACGCTTCCCAATTGATACCTTGAAGATTGATCGTGAGTTTGTGCGTGATATAACTGAAGATCCTGACGATGCTGCCATCACTAGCGCCATTATAACCTTGGCCCACAGTTTAGAGCTTAACGTTGTGGCTGAAGGTGTTGAAACCCAAGCGCAATTGAATTTCTTACGTGAGGGAGGCTGTGATCAAGTGCAAGGCTTCTTGCTAAGTAAACCACTGAGTGCGGTTGATTGCCTGGCATTATTAACGCAAGACAAATCAGAGGTTAGCCATTCATAAGGCAAAATAAAAGCTCCATTTAGGAGCTTTTAAGTGTATTTTATTGATTAAATAAACTACGGAGCAACACGTTCAACGCGTTTAACCCAGCCTTGCGGTGCAGCAACGTTGCCTTTTTGTAGATCAGTAAACAGCTTATAAATACGCTGAATATTGGGACCTACTTTACCGTCGCCAACAGTCAAAATTCGGCCATCTTCGAAGATATATGAGCTTACAGGCGATACCACTGCAGCTGTACCAAATCCACCCGCTTCAATAATTTCACCCGCTTCAATATCAGCAATGAACTTATCTAACATCACCGTCTCTTGTCTCACCTCACAACCCAGCATATCCCCAAGTTCCATAATGGACTGAGAGGTAATGGATTTTAAAATGGTATCAGTGAACGTTGGAATAATCACAGTGCCATCTTTTAAAATGTGGAAGTGATTCATCGCGCCAGCTTCTTCAATTTGAGTATTGGTTGAATCTAAATACAATACCTGCGATGCGCCATATTCTACAGCCGCTTTACCTGCACGCAGTGAGGCTGCATAGTTACCAGCAGCTTTTGAAGCTCCAGTACCACCAGATACTGCACGGTGGTACTTAGTACTGATTAACAAGCGAATACCATTATTAACCCCAGAGGCATAATACGCTCCAGATGGGCTTAGCATTACGCAGAATGTATATTGTTGACTAGGGCTAACAGACAAACGATCTTCTGTTGCAAAAATAAAAGGTCGAATGTATAAACACGCGCCTTGTTGCTGTGGGAACCATAAACGGTCAACATCAATAAGGGCATTGATAGCCTTTACTTGCATGCTTTCATCGATATTGGGAATACACACGATATCGGCAGAACGGTTCATGCGCTCAGCATTTTTGTTTAAGCGGAAGGTGTAAATCTCGCCGTCTTCGTGCATAAAGGCTTTAGCGCCTTCAAAAATCGATTGGCCATAATGCAATGACATTGCACCTGGTGCCATTTCAAACGGACCGTAAGGAACTATGCGCGGATCGCACCATTGACCATCACGATAATCCATCAAAAACATGTGATCAGTACGAAGCTTACCGAAACCTACATCGCCTTCTGGCTTAAATGGTTCTGTGCGGCGCTCTGACGCTGATTTTAAATTATATTTTATGTCCATT
>NZ_PJAP01000518.1:0-5709 GCF_002836795.1 Shewanella sp. 11B5
TACTGGTATCTTCAACGGCAACGTTGAAGTCAAAACCTTCCCAGCTTGTCATATACTCTGCACGGTAATGGTTGTAAGACTTGTCGCCGTCCCATGCCCATTTGTCTTCGTCTAGTGACGTTGAACGGTCAAAGCTAACACGGATGTCGTGACCTTCTGCGACAGTAAAGGTATGAGCAGCCATCATGATGTAATGATCGGCATCAACACCAAAGTAATCCCATGAATACCAAAAGTTCAATTCACTCTGACCAAGCGATGAAGCATAGCCAAACTTGGTGTAAAGCTCTGGGTAGTAATACTCATCAGAGGCATCATCACCATGGTATGTGTAATATGCAATACCTGCATCAACAGACACTCTGTCGGTTAGTTCAAAATATTTACCTGCGTAAAAATCAAGTTCTAACCAAGTATCATCACCGCTTCCAAAATCAACATTAGATGCCCAAGCACCCACATACCAACCGTCATCGGCTGCGTAGTCTAGGCTAGCCTGTAATGCAGGGTCATTATCTGTTTGGCTAACACCATTAAAGGTATAGTCAGAGGTAGCATTAACAGTTGTGCTTAACTCACCAGCCATTACTGAAGTCGGTAAAGCAAATAAGCTTAGTAGGGCTAACTTTTTCATTGTTGTGTTCATCATTTTTCCTTGGATCATTATTATTGTTTAGTCTGCTAATTCGATTTTAGTGAAATCGATTTCATTTTCTTTTGGAGAGAGTTCAATCGCTCTCACTTTACGGTAATGCGATTTTAAAATGTATGCGAAACAGCTTAATATCAAGGCAATAGCCAGTGCACCGACCCATTGAATTTGTAAAAAGTCTAGTTTGAATAACAATGTTAAGCCACTCAGTACCACAACATTACCGACGATATAAGGTACTTTACCAAAACGTTCAACCGTAAGGTTTAAGTTATCTGTATATAAACGGACCAGTGAATCGAGTGAGTTAATAACAAACGTTACCCCTACAATCACCATTGCTAGATTATAAAAACCAGATGTATCAATACCATTTGCACTGTAGTAGTACAGAACCGTGAACCAAATCGCGATTGGAATTGAAGGGAATACCATCATGGCTAGTAATACTTGATAGGTTTTCATTCCGCCAACAAAACGTGCGGTAAATTGACCAATCATAATGCTCCATGCAAACCACCAGAATAGGTAAAATTCGTGGTAATCGTTTATTGGAAGCACAAAGTTATGGATGTTGCCAAAGTAGTCACCGATTAACGCAAATGTAGTAAAGAACTCACCCACACTTGAATCGTCTGATAAAAATGCACCAGACCACATAACAGCGATTAAACCAAAGAACAACCAGGTACTGCCTAAACTCAGGTAACGAACATAGCGAATACTGGTACTTGAATACACTGCGGCGGCAATAACCATAAATACGATTAAGTAGAAGCTGCTGACAACGGTTTCACCATCACCTAATTGCGGTAAATACCACGGTAAGTTAGTTAATAATAAATAAGCAGTAAAGGCACAGGTACCAATAATGACCACGTTATTAATAAACTTTATCAATGGAATTTCAAAGTACTTAACTCTTGGTTCAATCACACAGAAGTAGAAGCACGTTAAAAAGTAAAAAGCCCAAATTAAGCAGGCCCAAAAACCAAACTCTATGGCTAACGGATTACTAAATCCATATTCTGGACTGGTTGCTAAATCTGCATAACCAGCAAATTCCGTTAACGGAAACATGATTAAGCCAACATCAAGCCCTGAAGTGAACAAAATGGCAATAAAGGTAAATTTACGCACCGGTGTGACACCAATGCACTGCATGTTACCCCAACGATAAATAACAAATGCGATAGCGGCAAAAGTGAATAAAATGCCTATTGATAACCAAGTCGTCATTATTTAACTCCTGGGAGAATAGTGTGTGCGAACATAATGTTGGCTCCTTGTTGTATGTTTTTTATGCCATAGAACAATTTTTAAAGGCAAAATGCCCTCAAGCCTTAAGTATCGTGTTGACGATAGTTAAACCCTGATAGATTGAACTTGGCTAAATTGGCCATTTACAAAAACGTAGGTTGGCCATCAACCTGTTGCCGATGTGCATAAATGAATACACATCGACGAATGGGTGTTAATCAATTTGTCGTTTAGGCGCTTGTAATCGTTGTGATGTTTGCCATTGCTTAGCAATAGTCACTTTTGCCAAACTTGGCGCAAGAGGTTTGTTGCCTAAAATAATATCGGCAGCGCGCTCAGCGACCATTATCGTCGGGGAGTTCAAATTGCCATTTGGAATGGTCGGAAAAATTGACGAATCAACTACTCGTAAACCATTAATACCATGTACTTTTGTTTCAGAGTCGACAACCGCCATCTCATCTTCACCCATTTTGCATGAGCAAGAAGGGTGGTAAGCACTTTCTACTGAGCTTCTAACAAAACGGTCTATTTCTTCATTGGTCTGTATTGCTAAGCCTGGTTGAATTTCTTCACCACGATATTCATCTAAACCCGGTTGATTAATAATTTCACGGGTTAAACGAACACACGCTCTAAAGCCTTCAATATCATCTTGATGCGATAAATAATTGAACTGAATTTGTGGGGCAACCTTGGCATCACTTGATACAACCGTTACCGCGCCACGGCTTTTAGGTTTATTGTGGCCTATATGAACTTGGAAACCATGGCCAGCAAAGGCTTCTTTACCGTCGTAACGCATAGCAGCAGGTAAGAAGTGGTACTGTAAATCAGGCCACTCTAAGCCCGCTTTTGAGCGGATAAAACCACACGATTCAAAATGGTTAGTTGCACCCAAACCTGACTTATTTAAAATCCAGCGAGCACCAATAAACAATTTGTTTAACGGATCAATTTTGCCATTAAGTGATATCGGCTTTAAGCACTTAAATTGGAAGTAAAACTCTAAGTGGTCTTGCAGATTCTGACCAACACCAGGTAATTGATGTACTTGCTCAATTCCAGCGTTAGCTAATGTGCTTGAATCACCAATACCCGACAGTTGTAAAATATGCGGTGAACCAATTGAACCTGCAGATAAAATCACTTCTTTATTGCAGTTAACATCAATTAACTCGCCTTTACGTTCGTAACGAACGCCGACAGCCGTTTTACCTTGCATAATCACTTTATGCACAAGCGCATGAGTGACCACGGTTAAATTCGGACGTTTCATTGCAGGGCGAAGGTACGCATTTGCCGTAGACCAACGTACGCCGTTTTTAACGGTCATGTGCATTGGGCCAAAGCCTTCTTGCTGACTGGCATTGTAATCATCAGTGGCTAAGTAGCCGGCATCGACACCTGCATCAACAAAAGCTTGATATAACGGGTTTTTCATTTCATTACCGTTATTAACCGCTAATGGGCCTTTATCACCGCGATAAACATTACCGCCAAAAGACCATGTTTCAGCTTTTTTAAAGTAAGGCAGACAGTGAGCATAATCCCAGTCTTTTGCACCTTGTTGTTGCCACTCGTCAAAATCACGTGCATGACCACGTACGTAGACCATGCCATTGATTGATGATGAACCACCTAACACTTTGCCACGCGGGCAATGCATACGGCGATTGTCCAAATGTGGTTCGGCTTCAGTTTCAAACTGCCATGCATACTTTTTAGTATTCATGGGAATTGAAAGGGCGGTTGGCATTTGGATAAAAATGCTCTTGTCGCTACCACCGGTTTCAAGTATCAGGACTTTATTGTCTGGATTTTCCGTTAAGCGGTTGGCTAATACACAACCTGCACTACCGGCACCAACAATAATATAATCGTATTCATGAGACATTTGCGTAGACATTAATTGGGTCACTCCTAAAATGGGCTTTCAAGTGACTGCATACCAACGTAAACAGCTTTTATTTGGGTGTATGCTTTTAATGTTTCAGAGCCATTCTCACGACCAATACCAGACATCTTGTAACCACCAACCGGCATTTCTGCAGGAGAGGCACCATAAGCATTTATCCAACAAATACCGGCTTGCATTTGATGAATAACGCGATGTGCACGGGTAATGTCTTGCGTAAATACACCTGCCGCTAAGCCTAGGTGAGTACTATTGGCACGCTTAACAACTTCATCTTCATCAGTAAAGGTAAAGACTGACATCACAGGGCCAAATATTTCTTCTTTCGAAATCGTCATCTCATCAGTGCAATCTGTAAATACAGTCGGCGCCACAAAGAAACCATTAGGTGCATTGTCAGGCGTTAATGCTGTTCCGCCTGTTAATAAGGTGGCGCCTTCTTTTTTACCGATTTCAATGTAGTCGAGTACTTTTTGTTGATGGTCGCGTGATATCAATGCACCAAAATTGGTGTCAGGGTGCATTGGGTCGCCACAAACGATGTTTTGCTCAGTACGTTCTTTTAAACGTTGGATAAAGCGCGGATAAATATCTTGCTGCACAAATACGCGAGTACCGTTGGTACACACTTCACCTTGAGTATAGAAATTAGCTAACATCGCGGCTGATACCGCATTTTCTACATCGGCATCGTTAAAGATAATCAATGGCGACTTTCCGCCTAACTCCATGGTCACTTCTTTTAGTGAACCCGCAGCAGCGGCCATGACTTTTTTACCTGTTCCGACTTCACCCGTAAATGACACTTTAGCGATATCTTCATTGGTGGTTAGCCATGCGCCAACTCTACCGTCACCTTGAACAACGTTAAACACGCCATCTGGCACACCCGCATGAGTGAATATTTCAGCCAAACGCATTGCGCCACGAGGTGTTTCTTCTGAAGGTTTAAAAATCATTACGTTGCCGCAAGCAAGTGCAGGGGCTGCTTTCCAGCAAGCAATTTGTAACGGGTAGTTCCATGCGCCAATACCGGCACAAATACCTAATGGCTCACGGCGAGTATAATAAAAGTCCGCTCCAACAGGTTGTTGATTGCCTTCAATACTTGGGGCTAGACCGGCAAAAAACTCAATAGAGTCGGCGCCAGTAACGATATCGACAACCGAGGCTTCTTGCCATGGCTTACCCGTATCCAATACTTCGCCAGCAGCAAGTTCATCATTTTGCTCACGTAGTAGGGCAACAGCTTTTAATAAAATGCGGCTACGTTCTATCGGCATCATCGCTGACCAAACAGCAAAACCTGCTTTGGCACTCTCTATTGCGGCTTTTTGCACAGACTCGGTGGCTACTTCAACTAAATAGCTGACATCTCCAGTAGCAGGATTGATCACTTCAAATGTTTCGCCAGTACCGTTTGATTGGTATTTTCCATGAATATAATTTTGATAAATAACTAACGATGACATTATTCTACTCCGTTGTGCACGATCACAGCCTTGATAAAGGCTTTAGATAAAATTTGGGCTTGTTTAAAATCTTCTATTGGGGTGGCACTCAACGCACTGCGTAACCAAAAACCATCAATTACTGCCGCTGTTTGCTTGGCTGCACTTACAGCGGCGGCATTGGGTAATAATTGTTTAAACGAAAAAAGCAGGTTGCTGTATAACCGCTGACTATTAATGTTTTGTAATCTTGCTAACCCAGGATCGTGCATCGCTTGGGACCAGAAGCTTAACCATGTTTTTGTCGCGGCTGTTGAACGTTGTAATTCGGTAAAGTTTGCTTCCACGATCATTGAAAGCCTATCTATTGGGGTTAATGTTTTGCCTGACGTTCTTGTCAGTAATGCTTGCTTCAATTCCTCTAATAG
>NZ_PJAP01000280.1:0-11707 GCF_002836795.1 Shewanella sp. 11B5
TCCACCGATGATGACATATAAATAACCACTATGAAGTCCATCTTCAGTGACAAGTTTACTGGCGGAAAAAATCTTGTGGGTATCTTCGCTGCGCGGATCGGTGCCAAGTACAGGTAGGCTGTCGCCATTTAAAAACTGCTGAATGATTGCCGTATCGACTCGGTGAGTTTTAATTTTTTCTTCTTTGGCGTCATAAGCAATCACGTTGCCATCAGGGTCTAAGGTGTAAATTTCAAAACTTGGGCCTAGCAACATAAAGTCGTGAAAGGCTTCTTTAAGTGCGGCGTCTGACGTGATCCCTTGCGATAATAAAGGATTGATGTGCGCCATGTGCTCGGCAAGTTGTAGGTGCAGTGATTGCTGAATTTGGTTACGGCTAAATTCATGGTTAAGTTGTAGCCATTGCCATAACGCGACAAACAGTAATAACACGATGATTGTGGATGCTAAAAACAACCGATTAAATAAGCGATTCATTAGTGGGCTTGCACCTCTGGTGGTGAAAATTTGTAGCCTACGCCCCACACGGTTTTGACAAGGTCATGTTCAGGCGAGCATACCGAAAGCTTGTTGCGTAAACGGTTTATATGACTGTTTACAGTGTGCTCATAGCCATCGTAGTTATAACCCCATACTGCTTCTAACAGTTGCATGCGGCTAAAGACTTGTTGCGGGTGTTTGGCTAAAAATAGCAGTAAATCAAACTCGCGGGCGGTGAGGGTTAACGCTTTATTAAAGGCGGTAACTTCACGGGTGCTGGAGTTAATGGATACGCTGTTAAATTCAATTTGTTGTGTTTGTTCATGTTGCGCTTTGCCGCGTCTTAATAGTGCTTTTACTCGTGCGCGCAGCTCTAATACGCTAAAAGGTTTGACGAGGTAATCATCTGCCCCAGCTTCAAGACCCAGTACCACATCTGCTTCTGAATCTTTGGCGGTTAGTAGCATCAGTGGAACTTCCTTACCGTCTTGGCGTAGTTGCTCACATAGCATAATGCCATCACCATCGGGGAGCATGCGATCCATTAATATAAGGTCGAGCTTTTTATGCTCGATTATGTGCATAGCTTGCTTCAAGGTGGTGGCGTGGTCGACGCTGTAGTTGAGTGCTTTGAGGTTAAGTATGATTAACTTAGCCAAGTCTTGTTCGTCTTCGACTAGCAAAATATGTTGCGGACAAACATGGCCATTATGTTTCGCGGTTCCATTCATGGTGACTTCCTCAAAGCAAATCCAGTAATTGCATTAATACTTAGACCCGCTTTGAGGAGAATAAATTTCAACGTGGTTGAAATTCATTCAGTCGATACGACTGATTAAGATTATTCAGTACGCATAATAGTGACAGCTAACACCGGGTTATCAAAACGGTGCGATGCACCCAGTACCGAATCGGCTAAGCCGTCGTACATTGAAATAACACCCGGATGAATATGCACAAAGTCGACATCATCACGGCTGGCGTTAAAGCCTTCGCCGCCATCAGCGGGTCCTGGCATAGTGCCTTTGGCTTCGCTGTTGGCTTCAGTGCCAGCATCATAAGCCATAAACTTCATCGCGGTTGTAGCGTCCACTTCCATTCCGGCAATGGTGTAACTGTTAATACCGGTAAAGGCATCGTTAGTGTTAACCAACATGGTGGCTAAACTAATGCTCGCTACGTCGGCTTCATCTAAGGTCAAGGTCAATGTTTCTGACATACCAGGCATTAATAAGCCTGTGCCATTAACACTGCTATTGATCACGCTTAGTGCGGCTATGTCGGCAGTATCACCACCTTCAGCCAGTTTCTCGAGTGCTTCGCTGGCCATTTCACCGGCGTTCCATAACATGGCATCACTAGCATGAGAGGCTAAGATAACCGGCGACATTGGCTGGTTAGCCGTCAGGTTAGTTACGGTCACCGTGAAGGTTTGCATCACTGGCGCAGGCGGGGTGACAACAACAGCAGTATCATCATCGTTGTCATCGCCACAGGCAGTAAGCAGGGTTGCAGCTGCCAGCATGGCGATTAAGCTGGGCTTAAGTGTAAAGTCAGTGCGTTTCATGGGCTACCTCCTTATTTTACTGTCACCACAACTTTGGCTACAGGGTTCAACCAGCGATGAACGCGACTGTCTAAATCACTCATTCCACCAGCAGGGTCCATGTCACCTAAAACGCCAGGGTGAGTATGTACATTGCTATTGTCAGAATTGTCCATCACGCCAGTGCCATTAGCTCCACCGTCACCACCTGGTGCTGCAGGAATACCCGGTACGCCTGACATGCCGCCGCCATTGATGATTTCATCATTGGCTTCTGTGCCAGCATCATAAGCATTGACGTACATAGTGTACGTGCCCGCTTCAGTAGGGATTTCCCAACCATCTAGCCCCATAAAAGCATCATTAGTGGGTAACACCATGGCAACTATAGATAAATGGGTGTTGTCGCCCGTATCAAGCATTACTCCACTTACATTGGCACCCGCAGCAAGTAACCCCATTGCCGGATTTGCTGATGTTACGCCTGCATTGCCGGTTACCGCAGTATCTAAGTCGGCTATGTCGCCACCTTCAGCCATTTTTTGTAATGCTGCAGATGCTTCGGTGCCGACTTGAAATAGGTGGCTGTCAGCGTCGTGGGCTGCGATCAAAATAGGGGTGAAGTGATTTCCGTGAGTTAAATTGGTCACGCTAACTTCAATATCAGCAGCCAAAGTTGGCAGGCTAAATAATCCAGCAGCCATAAGACTTGCAGTCACTAGTGTACGTTTCATAACCGAGCTCCTTTTGTTTAATTGCAACCAGTATGCACAAGTAATCTCACCTACTTATCGCCAAATTATCACAAAAGATTAACATCGTTAACTTGACGATAATAACGTGTGATAAAGTGAGTTCAAACCAACAAAAATAATAATGATTATGATTAGACAACTGACTCCCGCTGACTTTGATGCGGTAATCGCACTCGGTGAAATCGTTCACGGCAGTGGTTATATGGACATTGAAGAACTCACAGCGATTTATCACAAAGGCATTAAAAATGGCATTAATGCCAATTTTGTCGCGCTTGAAAATGATCAACTTATAGGTTTTCGGTTAACGTATGCCGCGGGACAATGGCCACAAGACCAGTGGTGTACGGTTGATAAGTGGGGCGTGAAATTTGAAGATGTGTGTTATTTCAAATCAAATACCATTGCAGAATCTGCCCGTGGACAAGGGCTTGGTGGTAAATTATTAGCTGCCTCTAAAGCAGCGGTTATTGCCCAAGGGGCTAAAGCTGGGGTGAGCCATTTATGGCAGCAAAGCCCTAATAATGCTGCGGTGCGTTATTTTACTAAGGCGGGTGGTAAGTTAATTAAACAACATCCGCAGCGCTGGCATCAACGTTATATGGGTGATGATTATATTTGCGTATTATGTGGTGAAGATTGCCATTGTGTTGCCTGTGAAATGCTACTGTTATTTTAATGTCTACTCTCTAAATCAATAATAAAAAAAGAAGACCAATATGTACGATCCGCTGATTAACTCGCATCCTAATAATCAAACGTTTGCCACTAGCTATTGGGCAAGCACTCAAGCCTTACCCGCACCAACTGCTGCATTGTCTGGTCGCCAACAAACCGATGTGGCTATTGTGGGGGGGGGCTACACAGGCTTATTAACAGCCTATTATTTGGCAACCAAATTCAATATAGATTGCCATGTGTTAGAGGCCAATCAAGTCGGTTTTGGGGCGAGTGCGCGCAATGCTGGGTTTGTGTTAAAAGGATCGGGGCGTTTAGGGTACGCCGCCATGACTGAGCGTTGGGACTTAGCAACGACCAAGGGCATATACGATGAATTCACCCAGGCGGTAGCTAGAGTCGATGGGTTAATTAAACAACATAATATCGCCTGTGAACCGCAAGAAGCGGGCTACTTAAAGGTGGCGCATAATCCTAAAGCCTTAGTCACGCTGCAAAATGCCGCTAATTATATTCAACAACACTTAGCCAGTAGCCAAGACTCGGGCGCTGAGTTTATTTCAAGCCAAGATTTTCGATCCCAGTATTTAGATCATCATCAAGCTTTTGGTGCGCTGCGTTTAAAAGACGGTTTTGGTCTTAATCCGCTTAAATTGTTATTAGGTTATAAGGACATGGTGCAAGCTCAAGGCGTGACTATTTCTGAGCAATCTTGCGTATTAGATTGGATTGAAGAGGGTGGTAAACATCGTTTAATTACCGATAAAGGCGAACTGATTGCCAACAAAGTGATTATGGCGGGTAATGCTTATACGCCTAAACGGTTTAACCAGCGCATAGACGATAAATTTTTGCCGATATTAAGCAATGTGATTGTCACCGAACCGCTTACCGCGCAAGAGCTTGCAGAGGCGGGTTTGCATACTCATCAAGTGACTATGGATACCCGTATTTTAAAATACTATTACCGTTTATTACCCGATAATCGATTGTTGTTTGGTGGCCGTGGTGCGGTGTGGGGCAAAGATGCTGCGAATCCCGTTTATGGTGAGCGTTTAAAAATGGCGTTAAATAAGTGCTTTCCAAGTTTAACGAGTAAAGCTATTGCTTATCATTGGACCGGATGGATTGCTGCTGCAATGGATGATATGCCCCATGTATATAGCAAAGACGGCGTAGGGTACAGCTTAGGATATTGTGGTGCGGGAGTGTCGTTTAGTAGCCAGGCTGCGTATCGCTTAGCGCAAAGTATTGCCGGAGAAACATTACCCAATTTACCTTTGTATCAACAACCCTTGCCTAAGTTCCCCTTCACCCAAGCAAGACGGCTTGGGCAATGGGGTTATTATCATTATGGTTGGTTAAAAGATCGTTTTGGTTAACCGCCCATTCCTAGGTTAATAACGACTTCTTAATTAACCAACGACTTCGCCAGTGCTTATTTTAGTTTCGTCTAATGGTTCAATTTTGAAATTGAAATAAGCATAAGATGCACTGATAAACGGACAAACTAAGTTAAAGAAGGCATAAGGCAGGTAAGCGATAGTGGCTACCCCAAGTGTACTGGCCATAAAGGCACCACAGGTATTCCAAGGCACTAGCGGGCTGGTTACTGTTGCTGAGTCTTCTAACGTGCGGCTTAAATTAACTGCGGCCAACTTACGGCGAGTGTATTCCACCTTTAACATTCTGCCAGGCAGTACAATGGCAATATATTGATCGGCAGTAATGATGTTAGCGCCAATACACACACCAAGAGTAGTAATAATCAAGCTGGCCGTGCCAGTGACGACGGTAAGAATACTTTCTAAAATACGATTTAATAATCCGGTGACTTCCATCACGCCGCCAAATGCCATCGCACACAGAATAAGCCAAACCGTTGTTACCATGCTGCTCATGCCACCACGACTCAATAGATTATCTAATACCTCATCGCCCGTGTTAGCGACATAGCCGTCAAACATGGCTATCCATAAACCTTTCACTAACGCGACCATTGGCAATAATGTGTCGTCGTGTACAAAGGCAATCACGTTATCAAACTGAAATAATGCAGCGCATACCGCGCCAGCTAACGTACCTAATATGACCGTTGGAAACGCTGGCATTTTGCGGTTAGCTAAATACAACACCACTAATAACGGGATCAATAAATGTATTCCTGGGCTGTAGGTTTTATCCAATAAAGCCAATGTATCGGTGAGTTGATTTTCAATTGGTACCACATCTGCTGTAAGGCCTAAAAAAGTAAAGCCAATAAGGGCAATGATAATGCTCGGCACAGTGGTCCAGGTCATGTGGCGGATATGGCTAAAAATGTCCGTTCCTGCAACAGCAGGTGCAAGGTTTGTGGTGTCAGACATTGGCGACATTTTGTCGCCAAAATAGGCGCCACTGATAATAGCGCCAGCAGTAATGTTAACGTCTAGTCCCATAGCAGACGAAATACCGACCAAGGCAATACCTAAGGTGCCTGCAACGGTCCACGAGCTACCAATACTCAGTGCAACCACCGCACACAACAAACAACAGGCAGTATAAAAGTAGTCTGGGTTAAGGATTTGCATACCATAATAAATCATCGTCGGCACTGTACCGGCTAAAATCCACGTACCAATCAGTGAACCCACACTAAATAAAATTAATAAAGCACCGGTCGCAACCCCAATACTTTTGACGATACCGCGTTCCATTTGATTCCAGCTATAGCCATTTTTATAACCGATGATCATTGCAATACATGCCGCTAACACTAATGCGATTTGATTGGCGCCTGATGAGCTGTCTGAAGAAAACAGATAAACCGCTGCCGCGAGCATAAGAATAAGGGCAAAAACGGGGATTAGTGCATCAAGTAAGCTGGGTTGCTTGTGCTCCGATGAAGACGGTTTGAACGACGCCGATTGAGACATACTACTTCCTTTGTTGTTATTATTTTTGACCAATATCTCATTCGTGTGAGTTGGCTAAGTGTTATCATAATAAGTTAGTAACTTATTTGTAACAGAAGCACATCCTGACATAAAAATGCCTGTTAAGTCGAACATTGTTAGGCTTGAGTGATAATTTATTGATGGGGAGATTGTTGCAGCTTTTGAATCGTATGCTTGGTTAATTACTTTGCGTGGTTATATATGTCAAATAGGTCGATTAATGTGAATAAATAGCCGTTGAGGATATCTGTTGGGGTCAGAAGTATCCTCATGAAAACGTGCAGATTTGATCGTTCTATGGACGCAGTTTATGGCTATTAATGACAATATTAAGCCAGTTATTTATTTAAATGTTTTAAGATGGCCTTTTCGGCATCAGCTTTAGTGGCTTCACCTTGAGGAATATCAATTTTTTCTAGGGCTTTATGGCCTGTCATATCTTCTGCAATATGTAACCAATCTGGATGCCAATAGAAAGAGGTGCCCGAGAAGGTGTCCCAATTATGCACTCCGGCTTTTTCACCTTGATAAATCAGGTCGCTAGTATTAACTTTCATTTTATCCTCCAATAATCATTACGAGTACGTTATCTAAAGTTCAGGAGTTTGAATAACAGCCAAGGTAATCACACTCCTTTTCAGTTACTAGCTTGCGCCTTGAGCTGGGTCATTTTTGTGATCTAAATCATAAAAGTTGCGGGTTATGGATAATGTAAACAGTAATTAATCTTTTGCGTTACAAGCGGATATAAAAAATCCCTGTGATGTTGTTTCCATCAAAGGGATTTTCTAACAAGCTAAACCAAATCTACTATTAGGTTTTAGCTTGTTCACGAGCAATGGCGCGATAAGCAATATCAGTACGGAAGTACACGTCATCCCAATGAATGGCATCTACTAATGCATAAGCTGATTGCTGTGCTTCAGTCACTGTGTTGCCCAGAGCAGTAGCGCATAATACGCGGCCGCCGTTAGTCACCACATGGCCATCTTTCATACTTGTTCCTGCATGGAACACTTTACCGTTAGTGTCGCCAAGGGTTAGGCCGTCAATCACATCGCCTTTATTGTAAGCATCTGGATAACCGCCAGCTGCCATGACAACACCTACTGCTGCACGTGAGTCAAACTCTGCTGTGACTTTGTCTAATTCTCCACGAGTTGCGGCTAAACAAAGTTCAACGATATCTGACTGCAAACGCATCATAATTGGTTGCGTTTCAGGGTCACCAAAACGGCAGTTGTATTCAAGCACTTTGGCGCTACCGTCTGGTGAAATCATCAGGCCTGCGTATAAAAATCCAGTATAAACATTACCTTCAGCCGCCATACCATCAACCGTTGGGCGAATAACATTAGCGATAGTCCAATCGTGTACAGCTTGTGTTACCACAGGAGCTGGTGAATACGCACCCATTCCGCCAGTGTTAGGGCCTTGGTCGGCATTGTCGCGAGCTTTATGGTCTTGGCTGGTGGCCATAGCAAGAATGTTTTTGCCGTCTACCATTACGATAAAACTGGCTTCTTCACCTTTTAAAAACTCTTCAATCACTACGCGTGAACCGGCATCACCAAACTTATTACCCGCGAGCATGTCATCAATCGCGGCATCCGCTTCAACTTGGTTAGCTGCGATAATCACACCTTTACCTGCTGCTAAACCGTCGGCTTTAATCACGACTGGGAAACCCGTTTTAGCGGTTAATATTGCCGCATAAGCTTTAGCCGGTGCAATCTCAGTGAAGTTTGAGTAATCAGCAGTAGGAATGTTGTGGCGCGCTAAAAAGTCTTTGGTGAACGCTTTTGACGATTCAAGCTGTGCCGCGCCTTTAGTTGGGCCAAAAATAGGTAAGCCTGCAGCATTAAAAGCATCAACTACGCCCAGTGATAATGGCACTTCTGGGCCGACGATGGTAATTGCGATGGCGTTATCTTTGGCAAAGGTGACAAGTGCGTCAATTTGTTCAACATCAATAGCAACGTTTTCTAACTTAGGTTCTAAAGACGTACCAGCATTACCGGGTGCAACAAACACTTTTGTTACTTGAGCAGACTGAGCCGCTTTCCAAGCTAGAGCATGTTCACGACCGCCGCCACCAATTATAAGTACCTGCATCTTCAATCCTTTTATAGCTGCGCTATGTTCTCTATTTCTGCTTCAAGCATGCTCACTTATACTTATAAGTTGCGCGTGCTTTCATTGAACTAGAAAAAATAGCTATGCTCTAATTCGTTTAAACAAAATTTAAAAAGTATCGCTTGTTATCTATTTTTGCAAAAGCATTTAGCAAAAGTATTTAGCAAAAACATGATTGATAAGCGATACCCATATTTGATATTAGCGTTTATTAGTGGCGGAAGTGACGCATGCCAGTAAACACCATTGCCATACCGTGCTCGTCTGCTGCGGCGATGATTTCTTCATCGCGAATTGAACCGCCCGGTTGAATGATGCAGCTAATGCCTGCCGCTGCAGCAGCGTCGATACCATCACGGAATGGGAAGAAAGCGTCAGATGCCATGACTGAATTTTCAACCACTAGGCCTTCATCGGCAGCTTTTATTCCCGCTATTTTAGCTGAATATACGCGGCTCATCTGGCCTGCACCCACACCGATTGTCATGCCGTCTTTGGCGTAAACAATGGCGTTAGATTTAACAAATTTAGCCACTTTCCAGCAGAACATTAAGTCTTTTAACTGTTCAGCCGTTGGTTGACGCTTAGAAACGACTTTAACGTCTTCTAGGTTCACCATGCCTTGATCGCGGTCTTGTATTAACAAGCCACCATTAACACGTTTGTAATCAAGCGTTGTGGTTTTAGTATTCCACTCACCACATTCTAATAAACGCACGTTGGCTTTAGCAGCAATGATGTCGCGTGCGGCTTGACTCACTTTAGGGGCAATAATGACTTCAACAAACTGACGGTCAACAATGGCTTGCGCCGTTTGTGCATCTAACTCTTGGTTAAAGGCAATGATGCCACCAAAGGCTGATGTTGGGTCGGTTTTAAATGCGCGGTCGTAAGCTTCTAATAAGTTAGCGCCTAATGCCACACCACAAGGGTTGGCGTGCTTAACGATAACGCAGGCTGGGCCTTCGAATTCTTTTACACATTCAAGAGCTGAATCGGTATCAGCGATATTGTTGTAAGACAAAGCTTTACCTTGTAGCTGAACCGCACTGGCAACTGAAGCTTCATCAATTTGCGTATCGACATAAAACGCCGCTTTTTGGTGACTGTTTTCACCGTAACGTAAGTCTTGTTTTTTGACAAACTGACTATTGAAAGTACGTGGGAACGTTGAATCGTCATGACATTCGTCGTTACTGTGCGCTGGCACCATAGTACCAAAGTAGTTAGCAATCATGCCGTCATACGCTGCGGTATGTTCAAAGGCGGCAATGGCTAAGTCAAAACGCGTCTCTAAAGTAGTGCTGCCGTTGTTGGCTTGCATTTCTGCAATCACGCGGCCGTAATCTTTAGCGTTAACGACTATTGTTGTGTCTTTGTGGTTTTTAGCGGTTGAACGCACCATGGTTGGGCCGCCAATGTCGATGTTCTCAACAGCGTCCGCTAAGGTGCAGCCTGGTTTAGCAACGGTTTCAGCAAATGGGTATAAGTTAACCGCAACCAAGTCGATAGGCTTAATGGCGTTTTGTTCCATGACGATTTCGTCAATACCGCGACGGGCTAAAATGCCACCGTGAATTTTTGGGTGTAGGGTTTTAACACGACCATCCATAATTTCAGGGTGACCCGTGTAGTCAGACACTTCCATTACCGGGATATTATTGTCTGCAAGTAACTTTGCAGTACCGCCCGTTGATAAGAGTTCAACACCTTGTGCATGCAGCGCTTGTGCAAACTCAAGGATTCCAGTTTTATCTGATACGCTTAATAGCGCGCGACGAATTGGTCTGACATTATTCATGTAGGTACAGGTCCGCTAGTTTGATTTTAAGGAGCTTTAGTAAAACAGAGTCAATTAAAGTCTGCTTTACCAAAGTCCCTCATAGTGTTTTTTAGATTGCTTAACACCGTCGAGGCTTACTGTGTTGTGATCAGGCGGGCGTATTTTATCGTAAACCGCTTCTATTGGGTGTTTTTTCTGTGTGATTTCACAATATTGAAATAAGAACAAAGGTACGCAAAAATAATCATCCAATAACCCTTGACCTTGGATTAAACTCCAAGGTTTATACTCAGGTAAAATTCAGATCACGATGGTGAGTTAACATATGTATCGAATAGGCGAACTTTCTGCTTTATATGACATTAAAGCAGACACATTACGGTTTTACGAAAAGCATGGTTTGTTATCACCTTCAAGTCGCTCTGATTCTGGGTATCGGTTATACAACCAAGCTGACTCTGAACGGCTCAAGTTTATATTACGCGCTAAAGCGGTGGGTTTCTCGCTTAACGATATCGCCGATTTATTATCTATCGAAGTGGACAAGTCCAATCGTGCCTGTGCAGACGTTAAAGGTTTGGTTGATACCAAGCTTGAGCAAGTCGAAGCCAAACTCGCCGAGTTACAACACTTTGCAACATCGCTAAAAAGTTTATCTAATACCTGTTGTGGTGGCCCTGATAGCGCCGAGCATTGCTCGATACTCGAAGCGTTAGAGTCGTCTGACAAACACATTATTGCTAAAAAAGAACATCATCATTTTGCTCACTCAGGTCATAAGGATTAAGTATGTTATTGACCAATTTTCTTCATTTATTTTTAGAATCTGCTCCGTGGTTGTTACTGGGCTTGGTGCTGGCAGGGTTGCTAAAAGTATTTGTGCCGATGGCATGGATGCAAAAACAACTTGGCGGCCATGGTATGAAAACCGTCGTTAAGGCGGCATTATTAGGTGCACCTTTACCTTTGTGTTCGTGTGGGGTTATCCCCGCAGCAGTTGGTTTACGTCGAGCTGGCGCCTCTAAAGCTGCAACAACCTCTTTTTTAGTGTCTACACCCGAAACTGGCGTTGACTCAATTACCGTATCGTATGTATTACTTGGGCCTTTTATGGCGATAGTGCGTCCGATAGCGGCGATTACCAGCGCGATAGTGGCGGGTTTATTAGTGGGCCGTGATGACGATGATTGCTGTTTCTTTTTCACATTTTTCTCTTCCGTCGCACATGATTATTGTTTTCTTTTTGTGTGCCGTTTCTTTATATATTAAATATTTATTTTATTTTCATTTTCTTCTTTTTTCTTTATACTATTATTCTTCACATTCTTCATTCCTTCGTTTGATTTTCTCCTTTCTCTTATTCTCATCTTTCTCTTCCTTCTTTTTTTTTTTT
>NZ_PJAP01000519.1:0-5680 GCF_002836795.1 Shewanella sp. 11B5
TGAATTTAGACCATGTTTCTTCATCATCGAGCACTTTAGGTATTTGAGATTCAATTAATGCGTCATCGCGTACAAACCCAGGATACCAGTCAGTTTCTGGATAAATGCTATCGAATATCACGCCATTATAAACCGTGGCTTCTTTAGATTCGCGGGTGTAACGGCCACCTAATGTCATCGATAGCTTTTCAGTGAAATCGTATGAACCTTGCACATAAGCGGCATAGCTTTCGCTATTATTACAGCCACTCACCTCACGGGTTAGCCCACCATATGCTTTAAAGGCTTCTTCTAAAATAGCATCGAAAACACCACAAGAATCACCGTCAAAATAGTAAATCCCCGACACTAAGTTGAGATTATCACCCACATAGTTCACTTGAAACTCTTGGCTAAATTGCTCATCTTCGTAGATAGCTGGCACATCGAAAATACGTAAGCTGGTATTATCAAAGTCGATGTTAGTCAGTGACTCGCCTTCACGCTTGGCAGTGACCGACTTTACGCTCCAGTTTTCATTGAGGTTGTATTCGACCGTCGCGCTCCACCCTTCTGTTTCGACTTTGTTCCATGTAGGCATACTGGTGTAGGAGTCATATTTGCTATCGGGTACTGGTGCATCAGTTAATAAGCTAGGAAGTAGGCGATAGCCGCCTTTTGAGTTGGAGTCATCTTGGGTTTTATCATACGTAAAACGCATAAACAGATCGTCAGTCGGTGTATATTCAACACTTAAACGGCCCGCCATCACATCTTTGTTATAGTTTTCGGTATCTTGACCATCTAATGCCGAGGTTTTAAATTCACCAAAACCGTCACGGTTTAAACTCGCAAAGGCAAAACCGACATAGAGCTTGTCATCAACAATGGGTAACTGCCCTGCAATTTTGGCATCCTTTTGGCCATAACTGCCGACGGTACCTTTAAGGCTTAATTCTCCATCACCAGACATTTTTTTGGTTACATACTTAATTGCGCCACCAATAGTGTTTTTGCCGTATAACGTGCCTTGTGGTCCACGAAGTACTTCAATACGTTGTACATCAAGAATGTCTAACACCGCACCTTGCGGACGGGCAATATAGACATCATCAATGTAAATACCGACACCAGGCTCGTAGCCCCAAAGGGGATCTTCTTGACCCACGCCACGAATAAAAGCGGTAAGCGTAGAGTTTGTGCCTCGGCTAGATTGCAATGTGGTATTGGGCGAAAACTGCTGAATTTCAGTCATCACGCTGATGCCGTTTTCTGCCAACTCTGTAGCACTAACTGATGTCACTGCCACAGGCACATTTTGCAAGCTTTCGACTGTTTTACGAGCAGTCACTTCAATGCGCTCTAATACAGGTTGTTTGTCGCCGCTGTTATTTTGTTCTTCTGCGGCAACGGCATACTGCGCGCTTAACACTGACGAAATGGCTAAAGCAATACAGCTCATTTTAATAGTATTCTGTTTCATACAGATCCCCGTTGTAATATTTATTATTAATGGTTTTGCTTACTACTAATTCTGGTTTACGACTGATTTTGATTTATAACTATTTGTTTACATATTGACTGTATCGCATTTTCAACAGCATTGAATCGGTACTATAGTAGTATGTGTTTTGGTCTAGGTATTAAAAAAAAAACAATTAATATATAACAAAAACAGAATGTTATATATTTTACTTTGATTAAAGCCCCCAAAGCTTAATCACTTCTATCACACTGCTTATTGGTGCCCTAAGCAGATAATCACTTTCTTCACCTCCATGTTTTATGTCTGGATTGACGGCAATGCCGTGACCAAAATCTTTAATAGTAACGAGTTCAATTGACTGCTTATTCTGAGGATCTTTCCAGCGTGAAATACTGTATCCAGATTCATTTGTTACCGTTGGCTTAGCGTTAGATTGAGTTAACACTTGCCATTGAGATGCGAGCATTTGCGCATTGTTAGCATTGACGACATTGTCACTGTCACCTGTCCAGATACTTAATGAAGGCCAACGTGTTTGTTGAGGGTGTATTGCTTTAGCAAATTGGGCTAATTCTTCAACCGACTGCGCTGGCCCTTGCTTCATACAAGAGATGGCTTTGATCAAATTGTCGGCACAGGGATATGGCAACCCAGCGATGACTGCTCCGCTTTGAAATAGATTTGGATAATTGACGATTGCAGCGCTCGCCATGGCGCCACCCGCTGATAACCCGATGACATAAACATGCTTGGCAGCTAGTTTTTCTTGAGTGGTGACTATCATGTTTTTTATCGATAACATTTCACCACTGTCTATCTGCGTATCTTGACTTGCAAACCAGTTGAAACAACCCTTTACGTTATTGTCATAGCTTTGTTGTGGCACTAAAACCGCAAAATGATTATCTAACGCCAATGACGTTAGGCCACTTTTATCCGCCAATTCGACACCGTCTTGAATACAACCATGCAGTAACACGACTAAAGATAAATTCCCAGCATGAGAAGCATTTGAGGCTTGCGTCACAGGAAGATAAAAGCTTGTCAGCGCACCAGGATTATCACCAAAATCGGTGAGTGGGATATAAGGGGTTTCTGTTGCTTGAGCCGGTAGCATCGAAAAAATCCAACCCAGTAAAACAAGCGGCATGGTTAAGCTGTATTTTTTATTTCTCATTTCAGCGGTTTCCAAATTTAACATATTCATAACTTGCTGATTTTTGCTCCAAACTGCAATGGCACTTTAGATCCACATGGAAAACTTATACCTGTATGGCGAAGAAAGATTAAAGGGTAAGCCTGTAGCAATGCTGGATTGTGGGGGTAGACGATGTGAATAATGAAAGAGGAATAAATCGAGATGTTAGATGCAAGATGCAAGATGCAAGGCATTTTAAAACCAAAAAAAACGCGAAGCCTTGGCTTCGCGTTTTTTAGTGCATCGACTTGTTAATTACTTAACAAATTCAACGCCTAATTTGATGTCACCTTTAAGGGTGTCTAACATTGCATCGCGAGCGTTAGCTTCGAATGCGCTGATTTCACCGTAAGGTAATACTTTTTCTACGCCGTTTTTGCCAAGTAGAATTGGCTGTGCGAAGAATGTAGCGTGCTCACTGCCGCCGTCAACATAGGCACACTCAACAACGTTAGCTTCGCCTTGTAGACCACGTACCAATGATAAACCAAAGCGACATGCAGCTTGGCCCATTGATAATGTTGCGCTACCGCCACCGGCTTTAGCTTCAACAACTTCAGTACCCGCGTTTTGAATGCGAGTTGTCATTGCTGCAACTTCTTCATCAGTGAAAGTAACACCTTCAACTTGAGAAAGTAGTGGAAGAATAGTCACACCGCTGTGTCCGCCGATGACGTTAACTTTAACGTCAGCAACGTTTAAGCCTTTAAGCTCAGCGATGAAGGTTTCGCTACGGATAACGTCAAGTGTTGTGATACCGAATAAACGGTTTTTGTCATAAACACCGGCATTTTTTAATACTTCAGCAGCAATCGCTACAGTCGTGTTAACTGGGTTAGTAATAATACCCACTAGTGCTTTAGGGCAAGTTACAGCCACTTTTTCCATTAGGTTACGCACGATACCAGCGTTGATGTTGAATAGATCTGAACGATCCATACCAGGCTTACGCGCAACACCAGCAGACATTAACACTACGTCTGCGCCAACTAATGCATCAGTAGGATCTTGACCAGCAAAACCTTTTACTTCTACATCTGTTGGGATGTGACTTAAGTCAACCGCTACACCAGGAGTAACAGGAGCGATGTCATATAGAGACAACTTTGAGCCCGCAGGCAGTTGAGTTTTTAACAGTAAAGCTAGAGCCTGGCCAATACCACCAGCGGCACCCAATACAGCAACTTTCATAATTATCTCCATCAATTTATGCAGTTTGTGACATAGATCTAAATTGTCGTGGCGTCACATTACTGCATCGTCACAATAATTTCAATTATACGTTAGTGGAGGACCGTAAATAAGTAAGCCCTGATCCACGCACAGACTGGCGTAACGCCAAGTGTTAGCAGTGTTAATCCGTATAAAAACACGGCAAACAACATCGACAATATGATTATTTTTCGCCTTTTTTATACTGAAAAAACCAACATTTGAGAGTTTTTATATTGAACAAATATAACTCAGCTGTTTTATTGTGGAGTTGTAATCACCCTATCAAGCGGGTTAAGCAATATTGATATGTTTGTTTTTGGCATTAAAATGTTGATTTTGTATTGATGAGTTTGACCGTTATAGAACTTGATCTTTCATCTCGTTTAAAGCCATAAATATTGGAGCATTAACTCATTTCGTACACATTTTCTGACGCAACAAGCCAATACTTTTATTGAGTGTCGCGTTATGATAACTGCAGATCATCCTATAAAAACGAGAAAACCATGACAATAAGAATTGGCCAACATGCCGACCTACAAGCCCTAGTTCAGTTTAACCAAGCTATGGCAATGGAAACTGAAAATCTATCATTAGACACTGAGCAATTGACTCGCGGTGTTGAAGGACTACTTACTCATCCTGAACGTGGGGTATATTTAGTCGCCGAAGTTGATGGAGAAATTACCGGTTCGTTAATGGTCACCTATGAGTGGAGTGACTGGCGCGCGAGTAATTATTATTGGATCCAGAGTGTGTATATCCGTCCACAGAATCGTCGTCAGGGTATTTATGGCAAGCTTTATCAAGCGGTAAAAGACTTAGCAGCAGAAAACGGTGGCACCGCTAGTTTCCGTTTATATGTTGAGCATGACAATAAAGTTGCCCAAAAAACCTATGAGTCTTTAGGGATGGAGCAAAGCCATTATTTAATGTACGAAGAAAATACTAAGTAATTAATCGTAAGTGACGTAAGTGGTCGTAAATCACGCACAAAAAAGCCGGAAAAATCCGGCTTTTTTGTGTTTATTGACCAAGGAATCTAACGCGTTCAGGGAGGATTTGGCCAATAACTAGCCTGTTCGCAACGCGAGAATTTTACTGATATCCAGTGGCGCAGTAAATTGACTAAACCCTTTGTGCTGCAGATCAATCGCATGAATCGACATTCTGTCTGCCAATTCGTTACCTTCAATACCAATATGGGCGGCGACATGCTGAAGCACTAAATCGTCTTTCATTGCATCGTATAACTCATGTGCTTGCTTGATGATCTCCAGATTGGCGATTTCACCGGTTTTTCGGGTCCAGTTTTTAGCTTTCCAACCATATGCCCACTCACAAACACATTTAATCGAATACTGTGAGTCACTCATAATTTGCACGGTTTCACCGGCATCAAGCACTTTTTTTGCCTTAATGAGTGCCTGATGTAGCGCATTGAGCTCGGCAGTATTATTGGTGCCATTAGGATTAAACAAACCAAACCATAATTCGGCTAACTCGCCTTTGCGGTATATCGCCATCCCTGAACCCGCTTTACCTGGGTTGGGTTCGCAACCTCCGTCGGTGTAAATAACCACATCAAATTGGCTTAACACAGCTTGATTCGCGCTAAGAGTCTTGGTTGATGTTCCAGCCCCTGCAGCCTTTGTCGATGAACGACCAGCCGCTTTAGCTGGCACACTTTTGCCTATGCTGCTTGCAGGAGATTTAGCAAATGCAACTTTGGCTTCTGCTTCTGTAGCAAAGGATTTGTACTTGGCTTGCGGATATTTATCAACTGAACGCTTGGTAACATC
>NZ_PJAP01000520.1:0-5639 GCF_002836795.1 Shewanella sp. 11B5
GATGGTCGTAAAATCAAACGAACAACACGGTCGTTTTTCATTCTCCTTGTGTGCTATTTGGATATATCAATAGATTAAAATGTTATAGGTGCTGGTGGATTTTATTGATGAATACTTGTGCAAAATTTTGGCGTTCTGATATCGTTCGCGAAATAGAGCATAGGGTTGTGTACCAAGACATTTTGCCGCAATAACCGCTCTGAAACTCGCATATTAACGCTGTATTTTTTAGGTAGCCTATTATGGTTAGCTTACTGAGTTGCCGTACTTCGGCCTCATCTCACACTGTAAAAAAAGCGCTAACGCGTTTGTCGTTAGCCATGGCCGCAGGGCTTTGTTTTAATCTTGCAGCACAAGAACCCACACCACCCATTATTACCCCCGCATCGCCTAGCGTAACCATACCGCTGCAAACTTATGCAGATGAACAAGCGATAGTGAAATCAGCTAATAACCTGAACACAGAAACCAAAGTGCGTTTTGCTAAAACGGCTAACTTTGACTCTGATACAGTGGTTAAAATTGCGCGTAAATTAGCGCAAAAACCGTATGTGGAACTTAAAGACCCATTACCGCCAGGGTTGGCTAAAATATCTTACGATGAATACCGCGATATTCGCTTTAAGCCAGAAGCTTCTATTTGGAAAGCCGAAGGTTTGCCATATCAAATGCAGCTCTTTCATCGGGGTTTTTATTTCCAAGACTTGATTGAAATTGCCTTAGTTGAAGGTAAGCAAGCCAGCCATTTAGCCTATAACTCAGAGTTTTTTACTGCAGGTGATGTGTTGAGTCAGCGTTTGCCGACCCAAGATATTGGCTATTCTGGTCTACGCATCCATTATCCACTCAATAATCCTGCATATTTTGACGAGCTTATGGTATTCCAAGGGGCGAGTTATTTCCGCGCTTTGGGTAAAGGCAGCGATTACGGCTTGTCTTCAAGAGGATTAGCATTAAATACCGCAGAACCGGAAGGCGAAGAGTTTCCAATATTTAGGGCATTTTGGGTTGAACGGCCAAACACCGACAGTAACTTAATCGTGGTGCATGCCTTGCTAGACAGCCCAAGCGTGGCAGGGGCATATCGATTTTCTGTAAGACCTGGCGAAAACACCCATATCGATGTGGAAGCGACGCTATTTCCACGCGTGGATTTAGTTAAAGTCGGTTTAGCACCTAGTACCAGTATGTTTTTACATTCAATGAATGGTCGTCAAAACACCGATGACTTTAGACCAGAAGTACATGATTCTGACGCGCTATTGATCTTAAATGGTCGCGGTGAGCGTTTATGGCGTCCGCTGGCTAATCCAAAGCAATTGCAAGTCAGTGCCTTTATGGACAACTCGCCACAAGGGTTTGGCTTAATTCAACGTGAACGTAGTTTTGATGCCTATCAAGATCTCGAAGCCCACTACGAGCGTCGCCCAAGTTTATGGGTAGAACCGGTCGGAAATTGGGGCGCGGGTGAGGTTGTGTTAACCGAAATTCCAACAGACTCTGAAATTCATGACAACATAGTTAGTTACTGGAAGCCTAAACAACCTATCGCAGCCGGTAGCGAGTTTCATTTTACTTATCGGTTAATTTGGGGCAGCGAGCCCGAAGTTGATGATGGCACTGTTATTGTGGCCCGTACCGCCAGTGGCCGCGCTGAAATCGCTAAAGCCACACCGAGACGTTTGTTTGTTATCGACTATCAAGTTAAAGAAGGCAATAACGATGAAATTCCGGTTGCCAAAGTGCAGAGTTCAGCAGGCGTTGTGACCAATGTGGTGGTGTCTCGTCAGCCTAAAACCAATGGCTACCGTTTGGCGTTTGAAATGGATCCACAAGATGCTGAATTGATCGAGCTACGTGCTGAGCTTAAGTTTACTGGCCCACGTGATGTCGAAACTTGGCTTTATCGTTGGACGCTTTAAGCATGAACATGATGCAGCCAGATGCTGACATTAGCACTGTCGACCCTACGTTGATCGGTGGTGCAGCCATGCCGCTAGAACGACCAAGCCCAATGGAAGCGCAAAGTTTACGTGCGTTGTCCGATGGTATGCCACGCAAGAGCATTATCGCCAATGGGGTAAAGTCAGACGGATTACGCCGTCTGTTAGTGGTTGGCAGCGCGTTTATAATGTCGGTCATGGCTATTTACGAGATGGTGTCGGTATTTAATGTCGGCGGCGTAACGCCACTTGAATACATCGTTTTAGTGTTGTTTGCGGTTAATTTTTGTTGGATTGCATTAGCATTTAGCGGCGGCATAGCCGGCTTTATTATGCTACTCAAAAAGCCTGCTACAGAAATCGCTGAAACTATAAAACTGCATACTCGCACCGCGATATTAATGCCGACTTATAACGAGTCACCCGATCGCGTTTTTGCTGCAGTTGAAGTGATGGCGATGGCATTGGTTGCATCCGGCGAAAGCCATGCGTTTGATTGGTTTATATTAAGCGACACTACCGACCCCGATATTGCGTTGGCAGAAGAGCAGGCATTTTTAATATTGCGTCACCAAGTGAGCAAAGATGCGCGGGTGTATTACCGCCGTCGTCGTAAAAATGATGCCCGTAAAGCCGGTAATGTGGCTGACTTTTGTAAACGCTGGGGTGCCCGATACGATCACTTATTGGTGCTAGACGCCGACAGCTTAATGGAAACCCATACTATCGTCAGTTTGGCGAGACGGATGCAGGCAGACCCTGACGCTGGGCTTATCCAAACCATTCCGTATTTAATTAATGGCAATACCTTAATGGCGCGACTACAGCAATTTGCTGCGCGTATTTATGGTCCGGTTATTGGTACAGGTTTATCTTGGTGGACCCACAAAGAAGGTAACTTTTGGGGTCACAATGCCATTATCCGCACCCAAGCTTTTATGAGCGCCGCAGGGTTACCCAACCTTGCAGGAAAACCGCCTTTTGGTGGCCATATAATGAGCCACGACTTTGTCGAAGCAGCCTTGATTCGACGTGCTGGTTGGAGCGTGGTCATTGCCGCAGACCTTCCAGGGTCTTATGAAGAATGCCCACCGTCTATTGTCGATTTAGCGGTGCGCGATCGTCGTTGGTGCCAAGGCAATTTACAACACTCACGGGTGTTGTTTAGTAAAGGATTACATTGGGTTAGCCGCTTACACTTACTCACAGGGATAATGGCTTATCTATCATCGCCATTTTGGTTAATGCTGATTTTGTCGGGCTTAATGCTGGCATTACAAGCACACTTTATTCGCCCAGAGTATTTTACCGACCAGTTTTCACTATTTCCCACTTGGCCAGTTATGGACTCAGACCGTGCACTACGGTTGTTTTATATCACCATGGGCATATTGTTTGGTCCTAAAATTCTTGGGATCATATTGTTACTGAAAAATAGCATCATGAGTAAGCAATTAGGTGGCAGAGGTAAAGCCATGATTAGCGTGGTAGTTGAAGTGATATTGTCGGCACTGATTGCGCCAATAATGATGCTTATCCACTGCGGTGCTGTGATGTCTATTTTAGCTGGACGCGACAGCGGTTGGGCGCCACAACGCCGTGATGACGGCAGCTTACCTTGGCTAACACTGATTTATCGTCATCGTTGGCACATGTTAATTGGTGCGTTATTAGGTTACGCCGCAGTGCTTGATTCGCTTACCTTATTGGCGTGGATGAGCCCCGCGTTAATTGGTTTATGGCTTGCTGTACCGCTTTCTGCCATGACAGGCTCAGAGCGATTTGGCTTATGGGTCAAGCGCCTGAAAATATTGGCAACACCGGAAGAGGTATGTGCGCCGAAGCTTAGCCTAGATTCACAACAACGCCGCAGCGAATACGTTAACGCGATTGCACAACCGTGGACCTTATCAAGGCTACTGCAAGACCCAGAGCTAATGGATTTACATTTAGCCATTATTGACAAAAAGCCACATCGTTTGCCTGGTTCAGCGGTTGAATCACTCGAAGCCATTACCCGAGTTAAAGTGCAAGAAGCGCAGTGCCAACACAACATTGTAAAGCTGTTTACCCGTCAAGAATTGGCGTATTTACTGGGTAATCCTTTATTACTAAAACAGTTACAAAAACTGCCAGAGCAATATGTCACCGAAGGTATCGTGTCCTTCTGTTAGGTGGGTTTAATTTGTTGTAGATGTGCAAAAGCCCTGTCGGTTTATATTGACAGGGCTTTTGTATTTAAGGGGCTTATACCAGCACAGTGCGCACTTATGCTTACAATCACAATAGTGGATTATGTGATCGCCATAGATTGTTAGCTGGGCACTTATCAGCCATAATTTTAAACACTGACGTTAATTTGAAACGTCAATTTGTGGCGTTAATCCGTGACGTAAACCCATAACCCTAATCAGTTACTTAGCAATGGCGTGCATTCATACATCTTATGGCTTTAGAACCTTCATCTAGCAGCAATAATCCTTGTTCGCGCAGTCGTGACAGACTGTCGTGGCTTCGATGTACCCTACGCCGTAGCCAACAAGAGGCGGTTGCATCGTCAACCATGACCGCCACCAGTGATAACTTTTTTAATGCTTATGCCATATTCTTAGGGGCTAGTTTAGGCCAAATGGGCTGGGTAACTGGCTTACCCCAGTTATTTGGCTCACTGGCGCAACTGTTGTCAGTATGGCTGGCGAGTCATTTCAGTCGTCGGCAATTTATAGTGGCATGTGCAGTGTTACAAGCCGTAGTTGTGTTAGGTATGGGCGCGTTAGCGGCATTTAGACCTGATAATGCAGTGTGGTTATTTATTGGCTTAGCGGTGTTGTATCAAGGTTTTATCAATCTTATTCAGCCGCATTGGCGTGCCTGGATGGGCATGATTGTACCGCAGCGCCGCCGAGGAGCCTTTTTTGCTTCACGTACTCGATTAACCATGATGGCCTCGCTAAGTGTGTTCTTTGTCGGCGGCGGTATTTTAACCTTAACCGACTCAATAGAAATGGCATGGTTGGGTTTTAGTTTACTGTTTTCGATTGCGGCAATGGGCCGGTTTACTTCAGCCTGGTTGTTACTGCAAATGCACGACCCCGAGCCTAGAATTGCCAAAGCGTCTGGGGTGTTTAAACAAACATTTGGTAATTTTCGTGAAGCCTGGAAAGACAAAACCTTTCGCCATTACAGTCTATTTGTCGCTGGTATGCAGTGCATGGTTGCCATATCGGCACCGTTTTTTGCGGTATACATGCTAGAGGATTTGCATTTTACCTATTTTGAATTTGTGCTTTCCAGCGTAGCGTCTATTGTTACGCAGTTTATTACTTTGCGATTTTGGGGCCGATTTAGCGACCTATACGGTAATAGGTTAGTGATGATCATCACCAGCTGCTTAATACCCAGTTTGCCGTTATTGTGGCTTTTTTCAGATAGTTTTATCTATATTTTAGCGATTCAGGCTTTTTCTGGTTTAGCTTGGAGCGGCTTTACCTTAAGCACGGCCAACTACCTTTACGACATTCGCCCATTTCGCAGTGACTTTGCAATTTATGCCGCATTACAGGCGGCATTGAGTGCCGGTTTTGTGTTTGTTGGTGCGATGGTGGGGGGCGTCATTGCCTCGTATGCAGCAGAGTTTTTAATCTGGACAGGTTTAAACGCTTGGTTAACCAACCCAATATTTTTGGTGTTTATGGT
>NZ_PJAP01000521.1:0-5616 GCF_002836795.1 Shewanella sp. 11B5
CAACCTTAAAATAAAGACTGAATTAGGTTAGCAAAAATTCATGGTAATGATGTTGATTACCTACAACACAAAGTTGGAATTGCAGTCATGCTACATACCTTTCTCATCTCACTTGCAGTGCTTGCGCTGTTAAGTATCGTGCTCGAAGAAGTTACCCATATTAATAAAGCCAAAACCACCTTGTTCCTTGGCTGTATAGCTTGGATCACCTTGTTTATTGCTTCTGGCAGCCCAGAAAAAAGTAAACTCGTGGGTGAAGAACTCAATGAAAACTTATTAGAAATTGCCACATTATGGCTGTTTTTAATGTCAACTATGACCTTTGTTGCTTACCTAAATGCTAAAGGCATGATCCAAGTATTGGTGCAAAAAATATTTCCACAGCAAGTGTCTGTTCGCATGTTGATGATCCAAGTGGGGATGTTTTCGTTAGTGCTGTCGACTTTTTGTGACAACGTGACTGCCACCCTCGTGTCATTAGGTTTACTAACAACCTTTAATTTAGACAAACAAATGCGTCGCCGTATGGCAGTGCTCATTATCTTTGCGGTGAACTCTGGCGGGGTTGCTTTAATCACAGGCGATGTCACTACTTTGATGATTTTCCTTGCCGGTAAAGTGCATATTTCTGAGTTGTTAATCCTGTTTATTCCTGCAGGCATTAGCGTCATGCTCCTAGCAATATTGTTTTCTCTCAAAGCTGAAGGTCATGTGAGTACGACTCCAATTGAGCAAAATTACAATACCGTTGATATTGTCATCGGAGTAATTTTCTTCACCACCATAGTATTAACCATGGTACTTAACGTGCTATTTGGCGTTCCTCCTGTATTAACTTTCTTATTTGGCTTATCGGTAATGTTCTTGGTGGGTCGCACTAACAAGAGTAAAACCGAAGAAGTTCAAGTATTAGAATACATTCGCCAAGTTGAGTTCGACACCCTACTGTTCTTCTTAGGTATCTTGTTACTGGTTGGTATGCTTAAAGAGATTGGTACACTTAACCTATTAACTGAAGTCTATGGCATGTATAACCCAAGCATTTCTAACTTCTTTACCGGTGTAGGCTCTGCACTATTAGACAACGTGCCATTAACCGCAGCGTTATTAAAAGCGGATCCTGTACTGACAACAGCGCAATGGTTAGGCTTAACCTATTCGGTTGGTGTAGGCGGATCGTTATTAATCATCGGCTCGGCGTCAGGCATCATCGCGATGAGTAAAGTTGAAGAACTAACATTTGTAAGCTACTTAAAATATGTTCCAGCATTACTATTATGCTACTGCATAGGTTATGGATTAACGCTGTTTTTAGCCAATAACATTCACGGCTAATATTACGATTTTTCAAATAAAACAAAGGCGCTAATAGCGCCTTTGTTTTGTCTGTTACATGTCAACATAGACTTAACGTTAAACCGCTCTAAATTGCTGGCACTCTAAATTGCTCGCCGTCAATTTCTAGTACGATATCTCGAGGTCGTATTTCTACAATCGTCAGCTTATTCTTAATCATATCGCCCTGCTGTAATTCAACCCCATCGACACTTAACCAACGGTTACTTGGTTCTGTCGAATATACATGGGCATTAATATTAAACTCGGGTACTTGTAACTGCACGCTCGCGGGTAAGTCACCATACTTAGGGATTTGCTGATTTGAAGGTCGAGGAATAGGATCTAATTTTGCTGACGTCACTTGTTGATTAGCCGACTGTTCATATTCAACGTCTTTAAGCGCCGTTTCAAATGCAGCAATCAAATTATTATGTTCATTATTTGATGGTGCTTTAACAGAGGCGAAATCGACGTCTTCTGCGGCAGCATTCACTTGCAAGCGCAATGCTTCAAGCTCAGCTAAACCTCGGCGATTAGCTTTAGCACCCAATACAATCGCTTCTCGCAGCTGTGCCTGTTGACGATTGTTCTCTTGTGTTTGATATTCATCAACTCTGCTATCTTGCTCACTTTGATAATTAACCTGTTCAGAACCGGTTTGCTGAGAGTTGAATTGTTGAGAGTTAGCTTGTTGAAAACTGCGCTGCCCATCATTTTCTTGCAGGTATAATTCATTCACACCAGAAGACTCAGCGTAACCATTGTTATTATAACTTGCTGCTTGCGTGTTCATTACATTCGTATTGAACGGTTTGGCAATAGGCAATGCCACCTTACCCGCTAAACGAATATCATCGTTACTTTGCACTGCGGGTTCATATTTTTTAACGGTCGATGCTTCAGCTGCTTTATTTGACGTAACAGTGACAGGGGTCGTGACAGCTTGCAGTGCATTAGCGCCACTGGGTTGGACAGTCGTTAACGATGTTGATGGTGACTGTAATAGCACACTCATCCCCCATGCAGCGCCAATACCCAAGGCAATGGCTACGGCCAATAGACTATACTTATTCAACTTATTTGAGCTGTTAGATTTCGATGTATATTGAGGCGGCTGCGTCGACATAATATCGACAACATCACCTTGTTGCTGCTTTTTACGGTTAACCGCATCTAATAAAATTGACATTAACTGCGCACCTCAGAGGCACTTAAACGTGGGCCTTGCTGGCTCAAATATAAGTTAAGTTGCACCAAAGTCTGATTGCCTGCTATACCGTCTGGTTTTAAACCATGTTGACGTTGAAAAGTCATTAATTGTTGCTCTAATTCACTATCAAACTGTGTCAGTAGTCGTGCACGTCGTTTGTTAACTAACGCTAAGCTATTTTCAAGCCATTGTACTTGCGCCAAACTAGAAGACTGGCCAATTTCTCGCGGTAAGATACTGTCTGGTTGCCACAAAATTTCGAAGGTGCCGCTAAAGTGGCGATCAAACCAATCTTTATTCACCCAAAACTGTTGCTCGCCTAATTGCAGTAGGATCTGCTCGGCTTGACGCTCAACAATTACACCATAAAATACGTTCGCTTGTGCGTCTTGCAAGTAAGCAACCGCAGGGTAATTAAGGCGCATAATACTGTGCCAATTACCTTGTTGCTGGTAACAGGCTAAATCTTGTTGTTGTGCCGCCTGACAAGCAGACAAGCCGATAATAGGTTGTTTATTCCACAAGCCGAATAATCCGGCAAAGGCATTATCAATGCTACTACTTTGTAGCATGGCTTGACGCATAATTTGTTGTTGTGCATTGGCAACTGGAGTTGCTACTTGAACTTGCTGAGGCTGAGTTTGTGCAGCTTGGTTTGTCTGACTTGGCATAGATGCAGGCGTTTGATTGACTAGGCTAGATTGCGCTTGAACATCTGCTATCGCCGCATTGGCACTCATATTGTTTTCAATGGCTGAGCGATTAAACAGATAGAATGATAAACCAAAAGCGAGCACTAACGCTGTAGCGGCAATAAATGGCCAGCGTTTATCGCCAGGTACATCAATATCACCCAATACTTCGACAGCCGCTTGATTAACCATTTTATGATCGATCGGAACCTTAGCTTGCCCATAGCCAGCCATTAATGCACGTTCACATAATAAGTTGGTTAAACGCGGAATACCGCCAGAATGTTTATGCAACGCGGTTATCGCTTTACGCGTAAATAAAGGCTCATGCCTACCAGCCACCTGCAAACGATGCAGCACATATAAAGCAATTTCATCTTTATTTAGCGGCAGTAAATGATAGCGAGCAGTGATCCGCTGCGCTAACTGACGTAAGTCTTGGCGCTTTAGCAGTTGTTGTAATTCGGGCTGGCCAATCAAAATCACTTGCAGCAGTTTTTTGGTGTTGGTTTCTAGATTGGTCAACAAACGCAGCTGTTCTAATACTTCAGAACGCAGATGCTGTGCTTCATCAATAATCAGCACCGTATTACGACCATTTTTGTGATTATTCAGTAAGTACATGCTGATTAAATCTGTCAGCTGCTTTAACGTCGGATTATCACCATACTTAATTTCTAGCTCATCACATAGGGTGGCCAAGAGTTCAAGCTCAGTCAATGATGGATTAAGAATAAACGCGGTATCGGTATTATCGGGGATTTGTTGTAATAAACAGCGAGAAACAGTGGTTTTTCCAGTGCCGACTTCACCCGTTAATAATACAAAACCACCGGTTTCACCAAGGCCGTAGGTTAAATGAGCCAACGCCTCACGATGACGGTCACTTAAGAACATATAATGAGGGTTAGGCGCGATAGAAAATGGGTTATCGTTTAATCCATAGAAGGCTTTATACATTCGACCAAAAATCCTTATTTGAAACTGACGGCTCACGTTAATGCTTGTATGACAGCTTGTCAAAAGTTAGCCGTAAAAATCTAACTCTGATAAGATTTAAGCTACTTATTATTACACGTTGTGATACGCCATGAAGATTTATTTAGTAGGTGGGGCCGTACGCGATACCCTTCTTAAACAAACTGTCGTTGATAAAGATTATGTGGTTGTTGGCAGCAGCGTAGAAGAAATGCTCGCATTGGGTTATCAGCAAGTCGGTAAAGACTTCCCTGTTTTTTTACACCCTAAAACTCAGCAAGAATATGCACTAGCTAGAACAGAACGGAAAACCGGTTATGGCTATCAAGGTTTTAGTTGTGATGCCAACAAAGATGTCACTCTCACCGAAGACTTATTACGCCGTGATTTAACCATTAATGCCATCGCACAAGATGAGCACGGCACATTGACGGACCCGTTCCACGGTATCGCAGATATTAACGCTAAAATACTTCGCCATGTGTCAGATGCCTTTACTGAAGATCCTTTACGCGTGTTACGTGTGGCCCGTTTTGCAGCTCGATTTCATCACTTAGGGTTTACTATTGCACCTGAAACCTTACAGTTAATGACCGACATAGCTAATAGTGGTGAATTGGATCACCTCACCCCAGAACGCGTATGGCAAGAATGTGATAAAGCATTAAGCAGCCAAAGTCCGCAGGTTTTCTTCGATGTGTTAAAGCAATGCCAGGCATTAATCGTATTATTTCCTGAAGTTGATGCGTTGTTTGGCGTGCCGCAACCTGAAAAATGGCATCCTGAAATAGACACTGGCATTCACACCCTCATGGTTCTCGAGCAAACTAGTCTGTTAAGTGACAATAAAGCGGTACGTTTTGCCGCGCTGGTTCACGACTTAGGGAAAGCGTTAACCCCAGAACAAGAGTGGCCTAAGCATCATGGTCACGGCCAAAAAGGCTTGCCGGTCATTAAAAAGCTTTGCGCACGAATTAGAGTGCCAAACGAATACCGTGATTTAGCTTTATTAGTCAGTGACCAACACCAAAATATTCATAATGCGTTTGAACTAAGAGCAGAGACCATCGTCAAACTATTTGATAAAGGTGATTTTTGGCGAAAACCACAACGCTTAACAGAGTTATTATTATGTTGTCATGGCGACTTAAGAGGGCGAACTGGATTTGAACAAGCACCCTATCCACAAGCCGAATATTTACAACATTGCTATGCGTTAGCCAGTAACGTCGATGTGCAATCGATTATTGCAGCGGGTTATCAAGGAGCACAAATTAAAAGCCAACTTCAGATAAAGCGAGCTGAAACGATTAATCACTATAAAATACAATACATTGACAGCAAATAGCTACATTAGACATTACCTATTTAGGCTTTTATGAAAAAAAGCGGAAAAAA
>NZ_PJAP01000522.1:0-5570 GCF_002836795.1 Shewanella sp. 11B5
GGTAATGGTGGCAGTGCTGGCGATGCTCAGCACTTCTCAGCTGAATTATTAAACCGTTACGAAATTGAACGTCCACCGCTGCCTGCTATAGCATTAAGCTGTGACACTTCAACGATTACCGCTATTGCCAACGATTATAGCTACGATGAAATCTTCTCGAAGCAGATTTTTGCACTGGGTCAACCAGGCGATATTTTATTGGCTATCTCAACCAGCGGTAACTCTGGCAACATTATTAAAGCCATGGAAGCAGCGTTAAGCCGCGACATGACTATTGTAGCTCTAACAGGTAAAGATGGCGGCGCAATGGCTGGCTTGATGAGCGCAGGAGATGTCGAAATCCGCGTACCGTCAAACGTTACTGCACGTATTCAAGAAGTTCACTTACTGGTTATTCACTGCTTATGCGATAACATCGACCGCACCTTGTTCCCACAGGATGAACAAGCATGATAAGAAGGTTACTCATCATCTCAGTCCTGGCGATGTTGCAGGGGTGTGCTGGTGCTGTCATGGTTGGCGCCGTTAGCGGTGCCAAGATGGTAAATGATGAGCGCAGCATGAGCACTCAAATCAGCGACACTAATGCTGACTTTGTTATTGCTAGTGCGCTATCAAAACATGATGACCTTAATAATCAAACCAATATCGCCGCGGTTGTGATGAACAACAATGTATTGATGATAGGCCAAGCACCTAACTCAATGCTGCGCGATAAAGCGATTAAAGTGGTACAAGATTTACAAATTGGCGGCAAAATACATAACCAAATTCGTATTGGCACGCCAACGTCATTTACCACACGCAGCAACGACACTTGGGTAACAACCAAAGTGAAAGGCCGCATGTTAAATGAAAAATCACTCGATATTACTCGAGTGAAAGTGATTACCGAAAACGGCGAAGTCTTTTTGCTTGGGTTAATTGACCGCAAGCAAGCTGATTTAGCGGTTGATATCGCGCGAAATACTGCAGGCGTACGCAAAGTGATTAAGGTTTTTGAATACACTGAATCTTAATCCTGCTGTACATTTTTATTATCGCGATTTAGAAATTCATCCTGCATTTTGCTCGATGAATTTTTTTTGGGATCTTTTGGCTTGTATCCACGGGATAATCAGCGACGGCAACACAATAAACCCAGCCCCAACCCAACTTAAGCCATCAAGCCATTCATCAAAAAACAACCAACCAAAAAAGACACAAAATAATAGTCCTGTGTATTCTGCCACCACAATTTGACTGGCTTGTGCTTGGCGATAAGCCAACGCGCAAAACCACTGATACGCCAATAAAAACACATTACTCGACACCGCAATAGCCACTAAAGACCAACTGATTGCCTCTATGCCTTGCACCAATGCCATGAGCAACACCAAAGGAATACTGAGTAAGTTATATAGCATTAACGTTACAACTGGGCTTTCTGTACTGGGGAGTTTGCGCAATGCCAACTGGTTTATCGCAAACATAAATGCAGAGATGAGTACTGCAATTCCAAACCAGTTAATTTCACTTGGTCGTAGCAAAATAATGATGCCCAGAAATCCTAAAATAGCTGCCAGCCAATGTGTAGCGGTGACGCTCTCTTTTAAAAATAGAAATCCCATTAATACAATCATTAATGGCGCCGAATAAAACAACGAGCTTACAGTGGCGATAGGTAGCGCAATTAACCCCATAATTAAGCATACAGCTCCAATAGCGCCAGTATTAGCCCGCACTAAGTGCACCTTTATATGGCGACTGATTGGTTTTTTAGTTGCAAACCACAATGGCAGCAACATTAATACTGATGTTAACTGTCTGATTAACAAAAATGTTGCAGCGCTACTGCCATCTGGGAGCCATTTTATAGACACATCATACATAGCACTAAAAAGGTTACCGACAACTAATAACATCATGCCAATCGCTATTGTGGATTTCATTACACTTACAACCTTAGGACCAATAATTGGCTGCATCATATAGTTATCAATTAATATCGAATAATGATGTTTTTAATCCATGCATGAGTTAAATTCATACCTAATAAATTTTAATAAAATAAATTCATATTTGAGGTGTATATGCGCAAACTGCCACCACTGCGGGCACTACAAATTTTTGAAGCGGCCGCAAGGCATGCTCACTTTTCTCGGGCGGCAACTGAGCTGTGCATTACTCAAAGTGCGGTATCGCACCAAGTGAGACTGCTTGAAGCACATTTTGGCGAACGATTATTTATCCGCGAAGGTAGGCAGCTCTGCTTAACCAGTAAAGGCAATGTGCTTTACCATGAACTGGAGCGAATATTTAATGAGTTGAATGATTTAAGCATGCAAATCACTGGCGATTGTAATGATCAGCTCCGCTTAGCGGTATACAGTTCATTTGCCATTAAGTGGCTGATTCCTCGCTTAAGCGATTTCCATCGTTTACATCCACAGATTAAAATTCGCCTAGATATGATCACCGACGACCCACAGATGAGTGATAGTGTTGCTGATATGTTTATTACTGGTCAAAGTGACCAACCGGGTTATGTGCATCGCATGTTACACCAAGAGAGACTGATCCCAGTGATCTGCCCGGGGCTATTAAATACCGACCACTCGGCGCTGAGTGTATTACGGCAACATGCATTACTCACTGTAGATGAAGGGCCAATAGGCTTTGATTGGGAGCGCTGGTTAAAGGTTAACAGCATCAGCATAGCGGCTACGCAACAACAGCATGTATTTAGCCATGTGTTGTTAGCTATTGAAGCGGCAATTGCTGGTCAGGGGATCGCGCTAGCGTCAGATTTTATGGTAGAACGAGATATTAGTAAGGGAGCATTAGTCGCACTTGATTTACCCGCTATGTTGACTGGATTTGAATTCAATTTTAGTTGTAAACAGCGACGTTTAAAGGAGCCCGCTATCGCTGCATTTGTACAATGGTTAACCAAAAAATAAGCCAGCAAGTTGCTGGCTTATAGGTAACATTAGCTGAAATAATACTTACACAATAAGACCAATTTTTTCATACACTTTTTTAATGGTGACTTCTGCACGAGCTTGAGCTTTTTCAGCACCTTCCGCCATCACTTGGCTTAAGTAAGCATGGTCGGCGCGGTACTCTTTAAAGCGAGCTTGTAATGGCTCAAGCATTCCTACGACAGCTTCACCAGTAGCCACTTTTAAATGACCGTACATTTTGCCTTCAAACTCTGCTTCTAAAGACGCAATCGACTGACCAGTACAACCTGACATTAAGCTGAGTAGATTCGACACACCTGGCTTTTGTTCCATATCAAAACGCACTACTGGTGGCTCTTCGCTGTCGGTCATGGCTTTTTTAACTTTCTTTAAAATCGCTTTAGGATCTTCGAGTAAACCAATAACGTTATTACGATTATCGTCAGACTTCGACATTTTCTTAAGCGGGTCTTGCAACGACATGACCTTAGCACCGTGTTCAGGAATAAACGGTTCTGGGATAGTAAATGTGTCGCCGTAAGCATTATTAAAACGGGTTGCGATATCGCGGGTAAGCTCTAAATGTTGCTTTTGGTCTTGCCCAACAGGGATCTCATTGGCTTGATAAAGCAAAATATCTGCCGCCATTAGAACAGGATAACCATATAAGCCCACGTTAATGTTATTGGCATGCTTTAACGATTTATCTTTAAACTGGGTCATGCGGTTTAACTCACCCATTTGGGTGTAACAGTTTAATACCCATCCGAGTTGAGTATGCTGTGGTACTTGCGACTGAATAAACACGGTGCTTTTTTTAGGGTCAACACCACAAGCAAGGTATAAGGCTAGCGTATCTAAACAAGCTTCACGCAGTACTTTAGGATCTTGACGCACGGTAATCGCATGTAAATCAACAACACAATATAGGCAATCATGGCTATCTTGCATGGCAACCCATTGACGAAGTGCGCCCATATAATTACCTATGGTTAATTCGCCTGATGGCTGCGCACCGCTAAGAACTATGGGTTTGGTCATGTGTTTATTGCTCCAGATTATCTATATAAAATTCAAATTATTATGAAAGTAAATATTGCTCTATATCAGCAAAGTTTTCGCATATCGCATGCGGAAGGCTAAGACCGATATCTTCGCCGTAGTTGTATCCGTAGGTCAAGCCAATAGACATAACATTCGCAGCTTTAGCCGCTAAAATATCATTCTTTGAATCACCTATCATTAGTAATTGCGATTCATCTAACTGCCATTGTTTAAGCAAATGTTGTAATGGCATTGGGTCTGGCTTCATTTTTGCCAATGAATCACCACCGAGAACTTCAGAAAATAGGTCATCAAGACCAAAAGCGGTTAGTAACGGCACTGTAAAACGATATGGTTTATTGGTAACGATAGCCAGTTTAAAACCTGCTTGTTTTAACAGCTGTAACGTGTTGACAACTCCCGGATACAAACGGCTATGTTTTTGTAAGTGTTCACCATAATTATGCATAAATTGCGGCATAATTTGTTCAAGCATTACCTGCAGCTCAGGAGCATCTTCTGGCATAGCAGACACATAACTTAACGCTCGTTGCATTAGTACTTGGGCACCATTACCTACCCAGCTGCGAACCAATGCTTCTGTCACTGGTTGGTATTGGTTCTGTGCTAATGTGGCATTTGTGGCCGCGGCCAAATCAGGCACACTGTCGATCAGCGTACCATCTAAATCAAAGGCGATTGCGCGAATATTTGACCATTGCATCATGTAGAGTCCCACTGGATATGGAAAAAGAAATTATGATATCGAAGCGAGTTCTGCACGCATTTGATCAATAACAACTTTATAATCAGGTTGATTGAAAATTGCCGAACCTGCCACAAACATATCTGCACCCGCAGCCGCTATTTCAGCAATATTATCGACCTTAACACCACCATCCACTTGTAAGCGAATATCAAAACCACTGGCATCAATAATCGCGCGAACTTGGCGAAGTTTTTCTAGCGTATGCGGAATAAAAGACTGACCACCAAAACCAGGATTAACTGACATCAATAAAATAACATCGAGCTTGTCCATTACATGATCTAAATAGTGCAGTGGTGTGCCAGGATTAAAGACTAATCCAGCCTTACAGCCAGATTCTTTAATCAACTGTAGTGTACGATCGATATGTTCTGATGCTTCTGGATGAAAAGTGATAATTGAAGCACCGGCTTTGGCAAAATCAGGAATAATGCGATCAACGGGTTTAACCATTAAATGCACATCAATATCAGCGGTGATCCCATAATTGCGCAACGCGGTGCATACCATAGGGCCTATGGTTAAATTTGGTACGTAGTGATTATCCATAACGTCAAAATGAACAACATCCGAACCCGCATCTAATACGGCTTTCACATCGTCACCTAAACGGGCAAAATCAGCAGACAAAATCGATGGTGCAATTAAAAATGGGCGCATAATCTTCTCTATTGGCAGATCAAAGTGACGACATTTTACCCTTTGCAGCCGCAAGCCTCTAGTCTAACAAGGGAAATAACCACTATCCTCAATAGAATTTAGTTAAAAACTAGACAATAAGTCGGATTTGCTATTTTTTATACAGAAACCAG
>NZ_PJAP01000523.1:0-5568 GCF_002836795.1 Shewanella sp. 11B5
CATTCAGTGAGGTACTTGAATAACGCTCACCTAAGCCACGAACATAAATGAATTTGCCATCTTTTAAGGTTAAACCTGTCACACGACGAAGCGCTGCGGCTGCATCACCGTCACCGGTTCTTGAAATTTGTTCTGAGCCCATAATATCGGCTACAGCAATTTGTTCACGACGTTCTTCAGTTGCTTCCGATGCAGAGCTACGTAAACGCCCAGTAACTGAAATCACTTCTATCGGTTCAATTGGAATCACTTCACCAGGATCACGAACAGGCGCTGGTTCTTGCGAGTATACGGGGGTAGCTGTTAATAGTGTCGCCGCAGAAATCACAGAGATAATGGCAAGACTTAACTTATTAACGGTAAAACTCGGCTTGGTTTTCATACTTAACTATCCTGTATGCGGTTCAGAGATAACCGCCCTTGCGGGCGGCTATTAATAGGTCACAGATTAAGGTTATCGAGGTGATTACTGTGGAAAGTAAGCCCAACCTTGACGCCAGTCATTCTGGCCATCGAATGCACCAATAAAGTTGGTTGATTCGAAAAAGCTATCATCAGTGCTTAAGTCTTTACCTTTGCCAAGTAGCGTTGTATCTGTTGCTGCTGGCATACCGTCAGTGATAGTCACTGCAGCTGTTGAGTTTCCTTCTTGGCCCATGAACCAGGTTTCAACATTCACAGCGTCTGCTGTTGCGGCATTATCAGAGCTGTACTTAAAGGGCTCGTTACAGTCGATAATTGAATGAGACATGGTTAGCGTTTTGCTGTTTACGTTGTCGACTAAACCAGCGTAAGAGCCATCTAACTCTAAACATTCGCCAGACTCAGTATCAGCAGTGCTGCCTTTACGACCTTGAACTAACACGTTGTATAACTCACCAGCAGTAGCAACACGTAACAAGATACCTTCACCTTTATCGCCACTTGCGTTAGCAATATCTGTACCCGGTAAAATAGTGAAGTTAGCTAATTTTGGCGCCGACACTGGGGTATCAGTAGCACCTTTATGGCTATCACCTTCGATACCACGGTTAGCATTACCGTCTTCGTGAGTGATATACACAAACTGTGCTTTACCTGTCCAACCGTTAGTCCAATCTAAGCTGTCATCGAAGTTTTCAGTTAAGTACACATATTTCAAGTTAACTGCACCACCCCAAAACTCAACACCGTCGTCGCCGTTAGCGTGAATTTGAATATGGTCGACTTGAGTTCCGCTGCCCACAGCCGCAAATGAGATACCGTTCATTTCTTGAGTATCATTCACTTTAAAGCCAGCATACTTAATCACTACGTAGCTGATTTGACCGCTGTTATCAGCGTTGTTGTTACCACCGTACGGGAAGTCACCGACTTCAAACGACGCTGAACAAGCATTATGATCAGGACATGTATTAGTTAAACCATTACCTAGAATAACCAATCCCCCCCATTGACCACGTTCGCCACTTGCACCCGCAATCACATCCTCTTCAGAGGTCATTTCAATTGGGTGAGTTGCACTACCTTGAGCCATAATTTTTGAGCCACGACTCACCGCGATAAAGCTGTTAGATGTCGCGAATAACTTAGTGCCCGCTTGAATAGCCAATGTTGCAGGCGTGGTGTTATCTCCACCCACGACGACTGCACCGCCATCAATTTTGTACATTACGTTTTGGCCAGCGAGAAGAGTCGTGTTGCTTAAAACATTACCTTCAAGGGTACAAATTAAGGTAATTGATGCATCTTTATATAAACCTGCTGTTGCAGCTGAAGCTGTTGTGCCTACTGGACAAGAGGTTAATACTGGTAATGCTGTCGGTGTTGGCGTTACATCGTCATGAATGGCTGTGGTCCAGCCTTCCGTCCAATCGTTAGTGCCATCAAATGCACCAATGTAGTTAGCATTAACCAAACGCGCATCAAGGTTAGCCAAATCTGCTTTGCCAGCCGTTAATGCAACAGATGATGAATTAGGCATGTAATCGGTTAAATCTGCTGCTGCAACTAGGTTATCCGCTTGCCCTTTGTACCAAGCTTCAACATCTAGCGCTAAAGTACGGCCTTCTGCAGCATCTGCCTTGGCATTTTTGAACGGTTCAACACAGTCAATTAAGCTGTTTTGCATCGTCAATTCTGCCGTGTTGGCGTTGTTAACGGTATTGTCGTCGTTAACCTCTAAACATTCGCCAGAATCAACGTCACCTTTAACAAGAATGTTATAGGTATTCACGCCAGTGCCTTTACGGAATAAAATACCTTCCGCATCGTCACCACCACTGTTGGTGCCGTTAGCAACCTGAATAGTAAAGTTGGCTAACACTGGTTTGGACATAGGTACAGCACTTGCGTCACTGTTACTGTCGGCTTCAATACCACGGTTAGATGCGTTATCAGCTTGACGAATATAAACGTGCTGCGCACTACCTTGCCAACCGTTAGTCCAATCTAACGAGTCATCAAAGTTTTCTGTCAGTACGATATTTGTTACTGAAACATTACCACCCCAGAATTCAAAACCGTCATCGTTATTCATGTGAACTTGTACGTGGTCAATTTCAGTACCCGCACCCACACCGGCAAAACTAATACCGTTCATTTCTTGGGTGTCATTGATTTTGAAACCACCAAACTCAACACGTACATACTTGATTGAACCTGAATTGTCTTCGGTGTCATTACCACCGTAGCTGTGGTTACCCACTTCAAAAGACGCTGAACAATTAGTTAAATCTGGGCAGGTGTTTACTGGCGCATTACCCAATAACACTAAACCACCCCACTGACCCGCTTTACCTTCTTGGCCTAAAGCCGTTTCAACAGACGTAAATACGATAGGGGCAGTTGCAGTACCATCAGCCATAATTTTAGAACCACGGCTAACCACTAAATATGAATCGCTGCCACCTAAGATTTTGGTGCCAGGTAATATCGATAACTCAACCGCATTGGCATTGTCGCCACCGGCAATCACTGCACCATCAAGCTGCCATACAACGTCATTACCTAATACGATTTTGTCGCCATCTTGGCCACCAGTGGTAATTGTTGATGCTGCTGTAGAAGGTGCAAGCGTTCCCTTTAATACCCAAACTTCTTTACCATCAACGGCTGTCATGGTGGTGCTTTTAGTTGCAAAGCCACTGTATGATTTTTGTTGTTCTGTCTGAGTGGGTGTAGTTGGAGTTGTTGGCGTAGTCGGTGTAACAGTATCGCTACCCGCATTGATATTAATATCACCACCACAACCAGCGAGCCCTAATGTTGCAGCAAGGGCTGTAGAAAGTGCAGTAAGTTTAAAAATGTTTTTCAGTTCCATTGTCATCTCCGAAGACGGATTTAAGCGTGTGAGTTAGTTGGCTGGATGACAAGCTAACCTGCAAAAATGACAAAAAGACTGCGCAAACATGACAGTCACATTTCATTAACATTACAGAAATGTGCAAATCCAATGGCTATGCAGCTTAGGAGGATATTTGAATGGCATAAATTTTTAACAAAAAAAGCGAAAATATAACGTTTTAGGTCTAATCAACTTAATAATAGCTAACATAAACGGTCCACAAACCAAAAATAATGGCGCACAACCCTGCGGGTCTGAATGCTTTGACACAATATGAGGCAGACCATAAAGCAAACTTTTTGTGATATTTTTCGGTCATAAAAACAAGAATAATTGCAATAATAAACAATAAATTACCTATCACTTCGAACACTAATGGCGATGAAGTGTTATGCGCATCGAGTAGTAATACACTCCCGAGAACTAACCGAGATATAATTTCAATGTAATGGAAATAGCGTTGATGGCTAAAACGAACAATTTGATCTGCAAAATGCGCTGGAGCCAACATCATGAACAGGCCAAAACTGAATGTTATTACGCCCCACAAGCTAATGAATATGGCCATGTTAACTCCAAGAGATACTGCTTACGCTAATATTAACACCTCACTAATGAGGTAAATATGTTAACTAAAAATGTCGCATCCACTATCAACAAGATGATTAAGCAAGATGCCTCAACAAAAAAGGCTAAGGCTGGTGGCTATTTATTACCCTTTTATAGTCTAATAAACACACGGCAATGACATTAATCAAACCGACTCTGAAGATATAAAAAAATATTAATAAATGCTCATGAAATAAGTTTAGACGATTTTAATGCTAAAATAGCCATTTGATACAATCTTCATCACACAAGGAGTGCCCATATGCCACCAGATATTATTATTTTAGGGATCTCCATACTTATCGCCATTGGCATTTTACTTCATCATCCATCCAAAACTTTAGGTTTACCATCGTTACTGATCTTTATGGGTGTCGGCTTGGCATTTGGCAATGGTGAATTTGGTTTTGTATATGACGATCTTCAGCTTACTTCAGTGATTGGCACCTTAGCATTAAACACCATAGTATTTGTGGGTGGCCTAAATACCCCAATGAAACACATTAAGTTTTCTTGGAAAGAAGGTGGCATGTTATCCACTGTGGGGGTGATATTCACTACCATTATTTTTGGCTTTATCTTGAATGCATTACTCGACTTTAACCTCATTACTTGCATGTTGTTTGCCGCGGTAGTGTCGTCTACCGATGCAGCGGCCGTATTCTCTATTTTAGAGTCAAAAAAACTTAAATTAAAACACGGTACGGGCACCATTTTAGAATTCGAATCGGCTACCAACGACCCTGTGGCCTTGTTAATGGTGGTGATGTTAACCGACTTTATTATCAATAGTGCCAACGGCGCACCTACTGCACTTTCAGTGTTATCGAGTCTCGGCCAGCAAATTGGTGTTGGGGCGGTAGTGGGGTTAATAATGGGTAAAATGGCCGTTTGGGCACTTAATCGCATTAAACTGCCTGAATTTGGACTTATCCCCGTTTTTATTTTAGCCAGCTTTGCCATCACAGTATCAAGCACAGAAATCTTAGGGGGGAACGAGCTTATTGCGGTTTATATTGCAGGGGTGATCATTGGCAACTACTTAAAGAAGGGTGCTGAAGTCAGTAAGCATTTCTTTAATGGTATATCGTGGTTAGCTCAGTCATTAATGTTCATCATTTTAGGTTTGCAGATATTCCCGCAGCAATTATTGCCGGTGTTCATAGCCTCATTGCTACCGGCTATATTACTTATTGTCGTCGCGCGCCCATTGGCTGTGCAGCTGTGCTACTTGCCATTTAAACAAGCTAATTGGCGCAAACGTTTGTTTGTTTCTATGATCGGATTAAAAGGTGCTACGCCAATTGTTTTTGCACTTATTCCCGCAGCTGCAGGAGTAGAGGGGTCGCGTGAAATGATCCACATGGTGTTTTTCATTGTACTGATGTCGGTCATTGTCCAAGGCGCCGCTATCGAGCCGCTCGCCAATAAACTAGGCCTAAAACTGCAGCCCAAAAAGCCAGATCTATAAAAATGATTCAATGCCTCATAACAATGAGGCATTGAATCATTTTCAGTATCTTTGTTATTAGTTATTTTACCGTGATTCTCTCAACTGATTTATCAGGCTGATGGATCACATAGTCTAACTGTACTTGTAGGTCTTTAAACCCAGTTGCAGAGGGTTGATACTT
>NZ_PJAP01000524.1:0-5560 GCF_002836795.1 Shewanella sp. 11B5
GCTATAAAGTGTAAGTATTATCACTGTGCGCCAAGCGATTTAATTCTTGGCGCTTAAGTTAACAGCCATAATAGAGTCAGGAGATAACATAGATGAATGACAAGATATTGTATAACACGCCAATGAACCAGGGTCGTTCGATGGTGTATAAGCTGCTCTCATCACTGTTTGCAAAAGAGCTAGACCAACAGCTATTACAAGAGCTAACTGCAAGTCAGGCTCAGGCATTCTTTGCTCAATTGGCCAGTGACCCGTTATTGAGTCAAGACATTGAAACCATAAACTCAGTGCTTAATTCAACCCTTAACAGCGTCAATACTGATCATGCTTTATTAGAGCTTGCTGCCGATTATTGTGGCCTATTTTTAGTAGGTACAAAGCATAGCGCCAGTCCTTATGCCAGTTTATATCTTAACGATAATGCAGTTGCCAAGGACGACATACTCTTATTTGGTGAACAGCATCAGCAAATGCAAACATATCTAAAACAAAGCCAATTAACGGTTCAAAGTGAATTTCCTGAACCGTCTGACCATATTGCCGTTATTTTGGCTTATGTCGCTCACCAAGCGTGTGCTTGTGACGATAACACTCAGCTCAGCTTTATTAGGCAATATCTCCACGCTTGGTTACCCCGTTTTGTAGATAGACTTACCTCTGTGGATACTGGTAAGTTTTATTCAGCCATTGCTTACCTCACTCTGGCTTGGGTTGAAAGCGATTGTGTAGGACTAAAAGGTGCTCAGTAACAGGATATCTATATAATTAATCCCCATATAAAAACACCGAGCAAACTCGGTGTTTTTATATGTAATGTTTGAGTTCAGGATAAATAGAGTTAGGGTTATACACACTCAACTATATTTCATATCCCTGATTTACAACAACTTAGATAGAGATTTTCAACTCAAGTGCGTTAATGGATGCTTGCAATACTTGCTTAAGCAACAAATATGAATCATCACTAATGCCATCTTTTTCTAATTGTTTGCACAACTGACTCAACTGAGTAAAGCCAATGCTGGCACTACTGCCTTTAAGTGCGTGTAACACTTTTGGCCTATCTGTAGGTAAAGCTGCCAGTGCATTGATGTGTTGTGTACTACTGACTTCAAATAGCGCTAACATCTCTTTAACGGCTGTTGTACCAAGGTATTGTAAGTCTTCATTAATTTGCTTTTCATCGAGTAAAGCCAGATTGTCTTCATTACAAACAGATACTTTTTGATCAATAGTCGTTTGTGTAAAGCTTTGGTGCTTATCAATCCTGATTAACTGATTGGTGTTGCCATTGTTAATTGCTGATATGCAACTTGCATCACCAATCCAATTGGCTAAAAACTTCATATTAAGCGGTTTGGCTAATACGTCGTCAAAGCCCGCTGCTCGATACTCGTTTATGTCATCATGTTGAATTTGTGCCGTAAAAGCGGCTATGCTGATGTTTTTTTTTGCTGCGTTAGCAATATTCTTCAACTCTACCAATAACTCAATTCCTGAGCCATCACCTAATTGAATATCAAGCATAATGCCGTCAAACTGCAACGCACTATCGACGTTAAACAACGCTCTTGCTTGAGCACAACTATCAGCCAGTACGGAATGATGTCCAAGATGTGCTAAAAACCCTTGGGCAACCATGGAATTGACTTTGTTGTCTTCGATAACGAGTACACATTTAGGATCAACTTTAGGTAATTTTGCACAGATAACCTCATGTTCTTGCTCACAGATGTGCAATGGCAAACTAAAACCAAAGGTGGAACCCTCACCCACTTTACTATTGACCCAAATAGAATCATTGGCAGTACTAACCTCATTCATTAACGAGACTAATTCTTTACAAATTGCGAGCCCGAGTCCTGTGCCTCTGGTTCTGCCTTGATTAGGCTGTGCACCATAGGCGATAAACAATTGATCCATGGCCTTTTCACTTATGCCAACGCCAGTATCTGCCACTTCAAAGGTTAATCGTTTCTCGACCACATTTACCCGTAATGTAACCTCTCCTGCTGGAGTGAATTTAATGGCATTGCCGAGCAAATTAAACAACACTTGGCGCAATTTGGGGCCATCTACCGTTATCCATTTAGGTAAATTACCGCGAAATAAATATAACGAGATACCTGACAATCCCGCGCCAGCTAACATGATTGCCATCACTTCATCGAGCAGCTCATTAAGCGCAACAGCCCGTGGTTCGTTAGTTAATTTACCTTGCTCCAAACGGGAAAAGTCCAAAATATCATTAAGTACATTTTGCAGTAAGGTGCCGCTGTATTGCGATAATGCCAACATTTGTTTTTGTGCTGGAGGTAATGGCGAGTGACTCAGTAAAGTCAGGGTGCCTAAAAGACCATTTAGCGGAGTACGGATTTCATGGCTCATGGTCGCTAAAAATAGCGATTTTGCCTTGTTAGCTTGTTCTGCCATCACTCTAGCCGTCGAATGCCCTTTTGCTTCAGCGTCTAGTTGACGGTTGGTTTCAGCCAGTTCGAGTGTACGTGCCTGCACGGTACTTTCAAGTGAGGCTTTATGGGCAAATAATTCTGATGCCGTTTGTTGTAATTCAGATTGCAGTGCTTGATTGTGCGCTGTTTTTTGTTTAAAAGCTTCAATGGCAGAAGCCATCGCGGTGAGTTCATCGTCGCCGTGAGGATCAAGTACTACTTCGGTATTGCCCTGACTTAATTGAGATAATGCTGCAGTGGCTTCACTTAGGCGTAAAGCTATACCTTTATAAATAACTCGATAAACCACCAACAGCATAATGATTAACATCAAAATACCTGTCGCCCACAGTCCTGATTTAGCCCACAGTAATTGCTGTAAAAAATTACTTCGGGCATGTTCTGCCTGTAGCTGTTGTGCTTTCATTGCGCTATCGACTGACTTATTCAGTTGGCCTAATTTATCCGTCAGCGTTAACAGCTGCGCATTTTGTTTCGTTAGCAATTGAGCATATTGCTGCTGCAAACTTAAGCCAACATTCACCTCCCTTAACATTATCAATTGGTGCTCAAGCTCTGTCGCTCTAACCGGATCTCGAATTAAGCCTTTAAGTAATTCTAGAGGCATTAAATCAATTTGCCCACTCGTGCCTGAAGCAGTATAAGGGCTCGGTATTTCATTACCGTTTTGGGAGTTATCGCGAGTAGAATTAATGGTATAAGTCTTTGGAGACAGTACTCGAGCCATATTGTCGAGTACGTTATTTAATCCAAGTTGTTGTTCTGGAGACTGTAATAACTGCCCTACTAACTCAATGTGATGGATCAATCCCAAAGCTCGATTTAAACGTTCACGGACATCCAAATCTTGTTCTATGATGGAGTCCAAAAGTTGGGCACTTTGTTCAGCACCAACCACTTGAGGGTAAGCTAAACTCAACTTGGCCAGAATGGTTGAATCGACCACAGCTTGTTCTGCTTCAAGTAAAACACTACTCTTACTGGCTGCTTCCGCGAGTGCGCTTCCTTTATTATTCAATTGAGCCGCCAACACTAAACGTTTACCCACTTGGCGGCCGAATACCGATAAGTCATGGATAATTTCACCAGCTAATAGCGCTAATTGCTTATCTTTATCGACACCATGATTTTGTAGATTTAACGAATTGAGTCGTTCAATAGCGGAAAGTAAATTAGTGCTTTCGAGTGACAACTTACGCCCAAGGAAAACGCGTTGTGCCTCTTGTTCCACTCGTTCCAGCGCTTGGGCATTGTCGAGCAAGCCATTAGAAGACTGCATCAATTGCCTTGCAGCCTCAGATGCGGGTAACGCCTCTTCATATAAATATTGGTCAGCAAGCTTTACCCAATAAAGCGAAATGCTGCCAAGGCTAACTAACATTAACAATAACAATCCGAGCAGACAAAATGCCAACATAAGGCGACCCACTAAGCTCTTGCCTGATAGTGATAAAGTGCTCACAGTCATTCCTTAAAATGTTATAATTACAAAAAATCTTAGTGTTCTGTTTAGAAACCTTAATCGAGACAATATAATGCGCCGACTTATTTATTTGCTCATAGCTTGCTTAGGGACAATACCATTACTTGCTGAGGCTACATTAGATTCTAGCTGGACATTACAACAGCGGACGCCATTTAATGCCAAAATTCAAACAGTAAAATCGATACAATATAAACAACTGACTTCGGCCAAAAAGCCTTGGCAGATCTGTGCCTTAGTACCTCACCTCAAAGATGCTTATTGGATCGGCATTGATTACGGTTTGGTGTCAAAAGCCAGCCAATTAGGCATTAATTTAGAATTATTTGAAGCCGGCAGTTATTACAGAAAAGAGCAACAACTAAAACAACTTGAATACTGTCTTAATCAGCCGTTCGATGCCATCTTACTCGGTGCCGTGGCCCCTAATTTACTTGATAACTATCCGGGACAGATTAATAAACCCATCATAGCGTTAGTGAATAGACTCGATAACCCCATGATAACGACTCGTGTAGGCGTTAATTGGTATCAAATGGGCTGGGAAGCTGGCCACTTTATTGCTAAAGCTGTTAAAAAAATACCGCCATCATCTCCAGTAACACTCGCACTACTAACTGGTCCAGAAAGTGTTGGTGGCAGCGATTGGGTTGAGCTCGGTATTCAAGATGCTATTGCCAATAGTCATATTGAGATTACATCAATTCGCCATACCGATAATAATCGTGACCTTTATCGTGACCAACTTCATAATCTGCTTAATGATCATATTCCTAGCTATATTATAGGCAGTGCTGTTGCTATCGAAGCAGCAATTGGAACATTGCAACATAAACAATTAACTGGCCAAGTAAAGCTTGTGAGCAGTTATCTATCGCCAGCGACATTGCGAGGACTGCATCGTAATAAAGTCGCTTTCAGCAGTGATGATCAAGTGGTGTTACAAGGTAAGTTGGCAATAGACATCATGGTAAAACTACTTGAGGGAGCACAATCATTTGGTGATATTGGCCCACAAATACAGGCGTTAGAACAAGGAAAGGTGCAACTCGATATGTTTAATAACAGCTTAGCCCCTGCAAGTTTTTACCCTATTTACCGCGTGACACCAAAAACTAATCTTTAATCTTTGTCGCAAACAAATAGCCTTCTCCATGAACCGTTACAAACAGGTCTGCCTGTAGCTTGTTTCGTAATCGACGAATAATGACATCAATGGTTCTATCATTTACATCTTCATTACGGTGGCTTGTTTGCTGCATTAGTCGCTCACGAGATAGTACTTGCTGCGGATGCAATGCAAAGGCGGTAAGTAATTCGAACTCTGCTTTAGTCAGCTTTATCACCTCGTCACCACGACTCAGTTTTCGGCTGTTTAACTCAAGAATATATTTATCGAACGCAATGATATCGTCACACTGTTCAAATTGTTCTACAACGTCTTGCTGTGCTTTTTTAACTAATGAAATTCGCCACAACAAATTTTTAACTCTTACTAATAGTTCTCTTAATTCAAATGGCTTAGTCACATAATCATCAGCGCCCATTTCAAGACCAACGATTTTATCAATGGTTTCATCACGACCTGTGACTAAAATAATGCCAA